>JALZEG010000280.1 GCA_030862185.1 Actinomycetota bacterium | reverse complement strand
GGGGCAGGCGTCGCCTGCCCCTCCTCCAGGCCTACGCTACCAACCGCGCCGTGCTGGGACAATGGGGCCATGGAACCGACGAACCCGGCCCGCCGCCGGTGGGTCCGGGTCGCCTGGCTGCTCGGTCCTTCACTCGCCTTCGTGCTGCTGCTGGGCGCGGGGATCGCGCTGAAGGGGGAGTCGCTCGAGCCGGGCGACCCGGCCCCTGCCGTCGAGGCCCCGACGCTCGACGGCGACGGCGTGGTCGCGCTCGAGGACCTGCGCGGGAAGCCCGTGCTGGTGAACTTCTGGGCGTCGTGGTGCGTGCCGTGCGAGGCCGAGGCCGAGTACCTGGAGGCCGCGCACCGTGAGTACGGCGACGAGGTCCACTTCCTCGGCGTGAACGTCAAGGACGCGCGCAGCGACGCCGCCGCGTTCGTCGAGCGCTACGACGTTTCGTACCGGCAGGTGCGCGACGAGGGCCTCGAGTGGTACGACGCCTTCGGCCTGACGGGCCAGCCGGAGACGTTCCTCATCGACGCGGACGGCGAGGTCGTCGAGCACGTCACCGGAGAGTTCACGAGCGCGGACGACCTCTTCCGGCTGCTCGACGTGATGGTCGCCCGCAACGCGTCGAGCGCATGACCGACGTCTCGTTCCCGATCGCGTTCCTCGCGGGGGTCATCTCGTTCGTCTCGCCCTGCGTGCTGCCGCTCGTCCCCGGCTACATCTCGTATATGTCCGGGGTGTCGGCCGCGACCGAGACCTCGCCCGCAGCCCCGCGCCGCGCCGCGATCGCCGCGACTGTGTTCGTGCTCGGGTTCACGCTCGTGTTCGTCCCCCTCGGGGCCACGGCGACGCTCCTCGGTTCGCTGCTGAACGACTACCAGGACCAGCTGCGGATCGCGAGCGGCGTCTTCATCATCTTCCTCGGCCTGCTGTTCGTCGGCGCCTTCCGCATCCCGGCGCTGCAGCGCGAGGCCCGCTTCCATCCGCGTCCGGGTTCCGGGCTGTGGGGGAGCGCGGTGCTCGGCGGCGCGTTCGCGTTCGGCTGGAGCCCCTGCATCGGCCCCGTGCTCGGATCGGTCCTGACGATGGCGGCGGGACGCGGCTCCGAGGGCGGCGTCGGCCAGGGGGCCGCCCTGCTGGCGGTCTACTCGCTGGGGCTGGGGGTGCCGTTCGTGGCGGCCGGGCTGGGGATCACGCGGCTGAGCGGTTTCGTCGGGTGGCTGCGCCGGCACGCGCGCAACGTGAGCGTCGTCAGCGGGGTTCTGCTCGTCGGGATGGGCATCCTGTTCGTCACCAACCAGCTTTTCCAGATCTCGATCTGGATGCAGAAGACGTTCGTGGCCCTGAACCTCGACTTCCTGGCCAACATCTAGCGCCTCCTAATGCGGCTGATCTCGGAGGCCTTCTGAGATCATCCGAGACATCGTGGGCGCTCTGCAGCGGTGGCTGGAACGTCGCCGCGAGGGCGGGTTCCTCGTCGGCTTCGTCGTCCCTCTCTACGTGGCGGCGGCGACGCTCGTCGTGTCGGCCGTCGTCGCCTGCGTGCTGTGGAAGGGCCTCGCGCCCGGCGCGAGCGACGGCTGCTCGCTGCACGCGGGGGCCGCCCTGTCGGGGAGCAGCGAGGTCTTCGAGAGCTCGATCGCGCCGGGCTGCGACGGGCTGACCCTCGACGAGGCGCGCGAGACGATCGTGTGGGACTTCCCGCTCGTCGCGCTCTACGCGGTCGGGGGGACGTGGCTGCTGTGGTGGCTGTGGCCGCGCGCGTGGCGGATCCGCCGCGTGCGTCGCCACCGGTGGATCGCCGCCGTCTTCGTCGCGGCCGCGGCGTTCGACGCGGTCGAGAACGTCTTCGTCCTGGCCGGGCTCGAGGAGGGACCGGCCCTGTCGGAGCTGCCCGCGCGCGCGGCCGCCGTCGCGGGGTGGTGGAAGTGGATGCTGTTCGCCGGCGGGACGCTGTTTACCGTCGCGGCGGTGTGCGGCGCCGTCGCGAACCGCCGCGTCCCGCAGCCGCCGGGACGTTCGCCGGCGCGCGAGGGGGGGCCGGTGCGGGACGAGGTCGGCATCTGTCTGTCGGGAGGAGGCATCCGCTCCGCGAGCTTCGCGCTGGGCGCGCTGCGTGCTCTGGACCGCAGGAAGCTCCTCCGGCGGGCGCGCTGGATCGCGGCGGTGTCGGGAGGCGCGTACGCCGCGGGGGCATGGTTCGTTGGGCGCGGCAGCGCGGCCGGCGCCGCGACGGTACGGCCGCAGCCGGAGGGCGGCGTCGACCGCCTCCTCGAACCGCCTCGCGAGCCGGACCTCTTCGCGTACCTGCGCAAGCACCGGCGCTACCTCTCCACGGGACGCGGCGGGGTGGCGGCCACGTTCCTCACCGGAGCCGTTCTCGTCGCGTTCAACCTCCTCGTCCTGACGTCGCTCGTGTGCCTCCTCGCGTGGCCGGTCGGCCGCCTCGTCGCGACCTGGGCGGTGCAGCCGGAGCTGCGCGCGTTCGCGTACCGCGCGGTCGAGGCGCAGTCCCTGGACGTGCCGCTGCGCTTGTGGCTGCCGGGCGCGTTCGGGATCGGCGTCGCCGCCGGCCTGTTCGTGGTCTCGCTCGCGTTGTGGGACCCCGCGCGCCGGCGCGTCCTCGCGTGGGCCGCGTTCTTCGCCGGCGGCGGGATCGTCCTGCTCGCGTTCCTCGCCGGTGTCCCCGTCGCGATGACCGAGATGCCGAAGGTGTGGGACGAGCTCGGCTCGAACCCGCTCGCCGGCGCGGGCTTCGCGTCGGGCGCGGCGGCGGGGATCCTCGTGGTCGCCGCGGTGTGGTTCGTCGTCAGGCCCTTCGCCTCGCGAGCGGCGCGGTTGGGCGGCGTGCTCGTGGCCCTGCTGGCGTTCCTGCTGGCGGGGCGCGTCGCGACCGACGCGGCCTACGGCGAGGCGTGGTTCGCGTGGTCGGACGAGACGTATGCGGCGCTCCTCGGCGCCGGCGCGGCGTTCTGCCTCGTGGCCAATCCGCAGTCGTGGTCGCTGTTCCGCCTCTATCTCCTCAGGCTGAGGTCGACGTTCGCGACGACCCAGGACCGCCGGAAGCGAGCGCGTCATGCCCCCGCCTACGCGGGCGTGTACCCGCTGTCGCTCGCTGACGAGCCCGTGTGGCCCGCCTACGAAGGCAGGTCCGGTCCCAAGCTCCTGGTATGCGCGGCCGCGCAAAGAACCGGCGCTCCCGCCGCCTCGTTCACGTTCACGGACGACGCGGTGTCGACGCGCGGCGCGAGCGCTCGCCACGACGACTACGTCCGCTACCTGCGCACCCCGTACCTCGGCTCCGTCTCCGCGTCGGTCGCGATGTCGGGGGCCGCGTTCACCTCCGCGATGGGTCGGCAGAGCCTGGGGACGACGAACGCGCTGCTGGCGGCGCTGAACGCGCGGCTGGGCGTGTGGATGCCGAACCCACGCTATGCCGGCGGTGCCGCGCCGGCGCCGCTCAAGAGGCCCCGCCTCGGCTACCTCCTCAAGGAGCTGCTCGGGATCTACGACCCCGACGACCCCTACGTCTACGTGACCGACGGCGGGCACTGGGAGAACCTCGGGCTCGTCGAGCTGGTCCGGCGCCGGGCGAGGTGGATCTTCTGCGTCGACGCGAGCGGCGACCGGCCCGACTCCTTCGCGACCCTCGAAGAGGCCATCGTCATGGCGCGCGCCGAGTGCGGCGCGGAGATCGAGATCGCCACGGACGCCCTGCGCCGGGGGCCGGACGGTCGCCTTCCGAAGACCGCGGTGCGAACGGGCGTCGTGCGCTACCACACCTGCGGCGGGGCCGGCCCCGACGAGTGCCCCACCGGGCTGCTGTTCTACGGGAAGGCGATGCTCGCGCAGGACTCCCCGATCAACGCCCTGTCGTTCTCGCTGCGCGACCGCATCTACCCGCGCTACCCCACCTACGACCAGTTCCTCGCCGAGGACGAGTTCATGAACCTCGTGCGCCTCGGCGAGTGGATCGGCCGCGGGCTCGGGCTGGAGTTCGAGCGGTTCGGGCCTCCTCCTTGACCGTTGCCGCAAATGACTATGGCCCAGCCGGTTTCGTGCCGATAGCGTGGAGGTGATGAGGACCAGCGAGGGGCTGCTGTGACGTACGTCGTCGACCACGGCGGGGGCCGGGCGCGCCTCGTGAACGCCGACTTCTACAACTACTGGCAGGACAAGCCGTACGTGACGTTCTGGAAGAACGTGCGCGGCAGGGACGTGCCGGTGACGACGATCCGGCTCGAGGCGGCGACGGCGATCAGGCCGCGCTAGCGGCGGGGTTTCTCTCTAGATGCAGTAGCAGGGGGACCCTGCAGGAGCCGCAGGGCTCGCCTTGCATCCCACGGCGGCGGCGCCACCGCACGGGGTGGTCACGTGGCACTCGGTGGTGCCGGGGCCGCCGATCTTCTTCCCGCACGTGGCCGGACCGGCCGCGGCGGAGCGAGACATCATCGTGACGATCAAGGGGCTCGCCCACGCGGCGGCCGCGGCGTGCCGGAGGAACCTCCGTCGGGAGAGTCCTCCTTCTGCCCGCTGTCCCTCGTCCACTCGGCCTCGCTCTCGTGTGCCCGCCATGGCGCGCGTATCGGCCCCTAGAGGTCGAGGCTAGATGAGTCAGAGGCCCCGCGTCTGTCCGTAGTTTCGGCACTCTTCGGGGCTCAAGTTCCACGTCCGGCGTGACGATTTGCGGCGGCGTCCCGCTGCAACCACGGTCGTTTCATCCCGTTTTTCGGGAGCAGACGACCAATCTACGAGGCGCGGCGTCCCGCCTATCCTGCGACGGATGAACCAGGCGGGGTCGGTCCTGTTGTGGGCGGTAGTGACGGCGATCGCCGGCGTCGTCCTGACGGCCCTGGGCTGGGTCCTGTGGCTGATCGACCGGCGCTTCGACGACGAGCCGGAGCTGCGTGCGGGCAAGAAGCTGATGCGCCTGGGCCTGGGCGTGACCCTGGGGGCCGGGCTCGTCCTGGCGGGTGTGGCGGTCGCCAGCTAGCCGCTGGAAGCACGCCTCGCTATGCCCAGAGAACGCGAACGAGGTAGATCGTCGGGTAATCGGCGAGGGCCTCGTACACGAGGAGCCCATCGTCGAACGGAACGGTCCAACCAGGTCGGATGTAACCATTGTCCGGATCCTCCCAGTAGAGCCCCTCGAACGGCAGGATTCCCGTGGCAGGGCTGGTACCGGGGAAGGGATCTTGGATCAGCTGCTCCAGCACTTCGTAAAACGCCCACCGGACGCTCTCTTCTGCTGCCGCGATCTCCTCGAAGACGCGGTCTCCCAGGACTCGCCTAGCGATCTCGACATCCCCCCGGTGCGTATGAAATGGGAGCTAGCTGCGCGGCGGCCTCTTCGTGGGATCGAGGTTCAAACGTCGGCGAACCTCGTCGAGGGTCGCGCCGCCTTCACCCTCGACTATCTGCCGGAACCCGTCCTGGAATTCCTCGACGAAGCCCTCGCCACCTTCCGCGACGAACAGCATCGAGCGGTACCAGGTCTCGATGACGTCGTTGATCGGCGTGAGGTCGTCCTTCTCACGTGCCTCCGCAAACGCGTCCAGCAACTGGTCGAGCATGCGCATCTTGCCGTCGTTGTCGAGCGCCCGCAGCACTTTCTCGACCCGTGGGGTGAAGCCGAGGTCCCGCGGCCCGGTGAGACGATCCGCTGGCATTGCACCCATCACGCCTCACCTCCCTTCTCGTCGTGCCGCCGAGGAGTAGTCAACTCCTCGCCATTATCTAGGTTCTTTCGGCGGTTGACCAACGAAGAGTTAAGAGGGA
>JALZEG010000177.1 GCA_030862185.1 Actinomycetota bacterium | reverse complement strand
GTCTGGCGAAGGACATCGCGATGCACATCTCGTTCGCCGACCCGACCTGGACGACGCGCGAGGAGGCCCCGCAGCACATCATCGACGAGGAGTCGTCGATCTACGCGAAGCAGGCGAAGGACTCCGGTAAGCCCGAGCAGGTGATCGAGAAGATCGTCGCCGGCAAGATGGAGTCGTTCTATAAGGAGCGCGTCCTGCTCGACCAGGAGTGGATCCAGGACAAGTCGAAGACGATCAGCCAGCTCGTCGACGAGGCGAAGTCGAACATGGGCGAGAACGTCGGCGTCGGGCGCTTCACTCGCATCCGCGTCGGCGAGGGCGCAGAGGGCTAGCTTTGGACGTCTCGCCGGAGGCGAAGTACAAGAGGGTCCTCGTAAAGCTCTCCGGTGAGGCGTTCGCCGACCCCCAGCACGGCTTCGGCATCGACCCGCGGATCGTCGCGTCGATGGCGCGCCAGGTCGCGGAGGCCCAGCAGCTCGGCTCCCAGCTCGCGCTCGTCATCGGGGGCGGCAACATCGTCCGCGGCCTCTCGGCGTCCGCGCAGGGGACCGACCGCACGACCGCGGACTACATGGGGATGCTGTCGACGGTCGTCAACGCGCTCGCGCTCCAGGACGCGCTCGAGAAGGAGGGCGTCAGCACGCGGGTGCAGACCGCGATCTGGATGCAGGAGCTCGCCGAGCCATACATCCGCAGGCGCGCGATCCGGCATCTCGAGAAGGGCCGGGTCGTGATCTTCGCCGGCGGGACGGGCAACCCGTACTTCTCGACGGACACGGCGGCCGCGCTGCGGGCGCTCGAGATCGGGGCCGAGGCGATCCTCAAGGGGACGCGCGTCGACGGCGTCTACGACTCGGACCCGCTGGTGAACCCCGAGGCGCGCATGTTCCCGTCGCTGTCCTACATCGAGGTCCTGAACCGGGGGCTCAAGGTGATGGACTCGACCGCGATCTCGCTGTGCATGGACAACGCGCTGCCGATCATCGTCTTCAACCTCCTGGCCGGGAACATCGTGAGGATCCTGTCCGGCGAGGAAGTGGGAACGCTGGTTCACTCCGACGCGACGGGAGGACGCTGACTTGTTCGAGACCAAGGACGAGGTCCTTAGGGACGCGGAAGCCAAGATGAAGAAGGCGGTGTCGGTCAACCAGGAGGAGCTCGCCTCCATCCGCTCGGGCCGGGCGTCGCCCACGCTGCTGCACCGCATCACCGTCGACTACTACGGCACGCAGGTCCCGCTGAACCAGATCTCGAACGTGTCGGTGCCCGAGCCGCGCCTGATGGTGATCGCGCCGTACGACGCGAGCCAGATCGGCGCGATCGAGAAGGCGATCCTCGCGTCCGACCTCGGCATCACGCCGAACAACGACGGGCAGGTGATCCGGCTCGCGTTCCCGCAGCTCACCGAGGACCGGCGCAAGGAGCTCATCAAGGTCGCGCACTTGCGCGCCGAGGAGGGCCGCGTCGCGGTGCGCGGCGTTCGCCGCCACGCGAAGCAGGCGCTCGAGCACATGAAGAAGGACCACAAGCTGTCGGAGGACGAGGAGCGCGGGGCGGAGGGAGAGCTGCAGAAGCTCACCGACCGCTACGTGGGCGAGGTCGACGCGAACCTCAAACGCAAGGAAGCAGAGCTCTCGGAGGTCTGAGTGCCTCCGTCCGAGGAGACCCCGGCTCCACCCGCGGCCCCCGGCCGCTCGCTCGCTCAGGCGATCGTCACCGCGGTCGTCCTGCTCGTGCTGATCGCGGTGTGCGCGATCGGGGGCCGCGCGTGGTTCTTCGGTCTCGCGATCGTCGCCGTCCTGATGGCGCAGTTCGAGCTGCTCGACGCGCTGGTACAGAAGGGACGGAAGCCGAGCATCCCGCTCGGGCTGGCCGCGACGCTCGCCGTCCTGGTCGCCGCGTACGAGGAGAAGTTCGCCTACATGGGCATCGTGGTAGCGGTCACGACGTATGCCGCGTTCGTGTGGGCGCTGCGGCCGGGCCGCGGCGCGACCGCGCCGTCGGACGCGGCGTGGACGATCTTCGGGCTGGCGTGGATCGGCGGTGGAGGCGCCGGTGCGGTGTCGATCCTCGTGATGGACGGAGGGTTGTCGTTGCTGATCGCCTCCATCCTGATCGTCGCGTGCGACGACATCGGAGCGTACTTCGCCGGCACGAGCTTCGGCCGTCACAAGATCGCGCCGTCGATCTCGCCGGCGAAGTCGTGGGAGGGATTCGCCGGAGGGATGGGCACGGCGCTCGCGGGCGGCCTCGCGGCCGCGGCGATCCTGCGGGAGATGACCGTGCCGACGGGTCTCGCGCTGGGCGCGATGGCGGGGCTGCTCGCTCCGGTGGGAGACCTGGTCGAGTCGCTGGTCAAGCGCGAGATCGGCATAAAGGACTCCGGCCGGCTGCTGCCGGGCCACGGCGGGATGCTCGACCGGCTCGATGCGATCGTGTTCTGCTGTCCCGCGATCTCGCTATATCTCCACTTCGTCGCCTGAGGCCTATGACAAACGGCGTGTGAGAATTCGCGAGTGGAGAAGAGACGCGTCGTCGTCCTCGGCTCGACCGGGTCGATCGGCCGCCAGGCCCTCGACGTCGCCGCGGCGCATCCCGACTTGATCGAGATCGCCGGTCTCGTCGCGGGTTCCGACGAGGAGACGCTGGAGGCACAGGTACGCGTCACCGGAGCGCGTTACCACGGGCTCGGCGCGGCCGCGGCCGCCGAGCTCGCGGTCCTCGACGAAGCCGACGTCGTCCTCAACGCGATCGTGGGCTGCGCCGGGCTCGAGGCGTCGGTCGCAGCTCTGCGGGCGGGGAAGGTCCTCGCGCTCGCGAACAAGGAGAGCCTCGTCGCCGGGGGCCGCGCTTGCCTGGCCGCGGCCGCGGAAGGCGGCGGCACGCTCGTGCCGGTCGACTCCGAGCACGCCGCGCTGGCGCAGTGTCTCGCGCGCTGCGACCGCGCCGACGTAGCGCGCATCACGCTCACCGCATCGGGAGGACCGTTCCGCACGCGCGCCGACGTGTCGACGGTCACGAAGGAGGAGGCGCTCGCGCACCCGACGTGGTCGATGGGCCCGAAGATCACCGTCGACTGCGCCACGCT
>JALZEG010000270.1 GCA_030862185.1 Actinomycetota bacterium | reverse complement strand
GCGCTACCGGGAGAAGACCGACGACTCGGTGCAACGCTGCCGTGCGCTCGCGGCGGCCCACGCGGGGGATCCGATGGTCTCGGTGCAGCCCGCGCCGCACTCGCTGCACGCGGCCTCGCCCGGGACGATCGCGGCCGCGCTCGAGCTCGCCGACGAGCTCGACGTCCCCTGCCACCTGCACCTGGCCGAGGCGCGCTACGAGCGGGAGCAGGTCGCGGGACGGTACGGGACGACGCCGGTCCGGCTGCTCGCGCGGGAGGGCCTGCTCGGCCCTCGGCTCGTGACCATCCACACGGTGTGGGTGGACGACGAGGAGCTGGACCTGCTTGCGGAGTCGGGGGCCGCGGTAGTCCACTGTCCCGGCGCGAACGCGTTCCTCGGCGACGGGATCGCGCGGCTCCCAGAGATGCTCGGGCGCGGGATCCGCGTCGCGCTCGGCCCCGACGGGGGCTGCGCGAACAACCGCCAGAGCGTATTCGACGAGATGCGCCAGGGGTCGCTCATGGCGAAGGCGCGTCTCACGGACGGATCGGCGGTGTCCGCCGAGACCGCCTTCGCGCTCGGCACCGCCGGGGGTGCGGACGCGCTGGGGCTGCCGGTCGGCGCGATCGAGCCGGGGCGCCGGGCGGACCTGGTCGCCCTCGACCTGGGCGACCCCTCGCTGTGGCCGGTCGCGACGCTGCGCAAGCAGATCGTGAGCTCCCTCCAGCAGACGGCGATCGACAAGGTGATGGTCGGGGGCCGCCTCGTCGTCGACGGAGGCCGCCCGCTGACGATCGACGAGGTGGAGCTGCGGCGCGGCGCCGAGGCGATCTCCGCGCGCTGGGCCCGCCGCTAGTCCCTGCGCACCGCCTCCATCGGGACGTGGACGCCGCGCTCGCTCGCGACGTCGATCGCGCGCCCATAGCCCGCGTCGACGTGCCGCACGACGCCGGTGCCGGGATCGGTGTCGAGCACGCGCTCGAGGCGTTCGGCCGCTTCGTCCGTACCGTCGGCGACCACGACCATGCCCGCGTGGATCGAGTACCCGATGCCGACGCCCCCTCCGTGGTGGACCGAGACCCAGTGCGCACCAGCCGCGGTGTTCAACAGCGCGTTGAGGATCGGCCAGTCCGCGATCGCGTCGGACCCGTCGATCATCCCCTCGGTCTCCCGGTAGGGAGAGGCGACCGACCCGGCGTCGAGGTGGTCGCGCCCGATGACGATCGGCGCCGAGACACGCCCGGACCGCACGAGCTCGTTGAACGCGAGACCGGCTCGCGCCCGCTCCCCGTACCCGAGCCAGCAGATGCGCGCGGGGAGGCCCTGGAACTCGACGCGCTCGGACGCCATGCGGATCCACCGGTGGAGCCGCGCGTCCTCCGGGAACAGGTCGAGGATGGCCTCGTCGGTCGCCGCGATGTCCGCGGGATCGCCCGACAGCGCGGCCCAGCGGAACGGCCCCTTGCCCTCGCAGAACAGCGGCCGTACGAACGCCTCGACGAAGCCGGGGATGTCGAAGGCGCGCTCGACCCCCGCCGTCCGCGCCTGGTTGCGGATGTTGTTGCCGTACTCGACGCACACCGCGCCCTTCTCCTGGAAGCCGAGCCACGCCTCGACGTGCGCCGCGACCGACTCGAGCGACCGCTTCAGGTAGGTGTCGGGATCGCCGCGCCGCAGCTCGGCGGCCTCGTCGAGCGTCAGCCCCGCGGGGACGTAGCCGTCGAGGAGGTCGTGCGCGGAGGTCTGGTCGGTCACGACGTCGGGAGCGAAGCCGCCCGCCAGCAGCGCGGGCAGCACCTCGGCCGCGTTGCCGAGCAGCGCGATCGACTCCGCCCTGCGCTCGGCCCGCGCCTCCTCGGCCCACGCCCGCGCCTCGTCCACGTTCTCGGTGGACCGGTCGACGTAGCGAGTCTTCAGCCGGCGCTCGATGCGCGCCGGGTCGACCTCGACGCACAGGGCGACGCCCTCGTTCATTGTCACCGCGAGCGGCTGCGCGCCGCCCATCCCCCCGAGCCCCGCAGTCAGCACGATCCGTCCGGCGAGACTCCCGGTAAACGACCTCGCGGCGAGCTCGGCCAGGGTCTCGTACGTCCCCTGCAGGATCCCCTGCGTCCCGATGTAGATCCACGAGCCCGCCGTCATCTGCCCGTACATCGTCAGGCCCATCGCCTCGAGCCGGTGGAACTCTTCCCAGTTCGCCCACGCCGGGACGAGCATCGAGTTCGAGATCAGAACGCGCGGCGCGCCGGCGTGGGTGCGGGAGACCGCGACCGGCTTCCCCGACTGCACCAGCAGTGTCTCGTCGTCGCCGAGACGGCGGAGCTCGCGGACGATCGCGTCGAACGCCTCGACGCTGCGGGCGGCGCGGCCCGAGCCTCCGTAGACGACGAGATCCTCCGGCCGCTCGGCCACTTCCGGGTCGAGGTTGTTCACGAGCATCCGCAGCGCCGCCTCCTGCGGCCATCCCCGGCAGGAGATGGCGCGGCCGCGCGGCGCGGGGTCGCCGGGTGCGATGGGTTCCGGCTTCGTCTCCATGGCCTTCCTTATACTGCGCTCCGTGCCAGACGACCCCGCTCCCGCCCCGGCCGCCGAGGCGCCCGCGCAGGAGCTGCCGAAGCCGCGGCCGAAGGACGAGCCCGAGACCGTCGTGGCGCTGCGCGAGATGATCGAGGGCAAGCTGGCGACGCTCGGCGGCTACCTCGTCGACAACCACGGCAACTACGTGCTGGGTCTCCAGACCGCCCGGACGTTCGTCGTCCCCACGTGGCTCGAGAACGGTGCGACGGTCGTGAGGGTCTTCGCGATCACGAACCTCGCCGTCCCCGTCACGGCCGAGCTGACGCAGTGGCTGCTCGAGAAGAACCTCGAGTTCGTCTTCGGTGCGTTCGCGCTCGATGTCGAGAACGGCGCGATCTGGTTCAACCACAACCTGCTGGGGCAGTTCGCCGCCCCCGAGGAGCTCGAGGCGACGATCGCCGCCGTCATCGAGACCGCGAACCGCTTCGACGACGAGATCAAGACGCGCTTCGGGGGGCGCCTCTACGTAGAGGGGGCCGAGGGCGTCGTGCCGCCTCCCGCCGCGCCGGGGTACCTGTGAGCGACGAGATCCGGCCCGGCGACAAGCCGCACGAGTTGCTCCTGTTCGACCACGGCTTCGTGCGTCTCGACGACGCGATGGCGAGCGACCTCTCGGTCGTGAACTCGGCGCGGGTGAGCTTCGCGGTGCGGCGCGAGGAGATGGAAGACCGCGACAAGGGCCTGATCAAGTTCCTGATGCGCGAACGCCACGGAACCCCGTTCGAGCACAACTCGTTCCGCTTTCACATAAGGACGCCGATCTTCGTCGCGCGCGAATGGTTCAGACACCGTATGTCGTCTTTCAATGAGGAGTCGGCGAGGTACCACAAGCTGTCGGACGACTTCTACGTCCCGGCCCCCGAGGCGGTGCGCACGCAGGTCGGCAAGCCCGGTTCGTACTCGTTCGAGCCCGTGGACGATCCGGTCGCCGACGAGACGATCGACAGGTTCAAGCGCGTCTACAAGGACCTGTTCGCGGAGTACGAGGGCCTGATCGAGAAGGGCGTGGCGAAGGAGCTCGCGCGGGCGATCCTCCCGTTCGGCATCTACACCCAGTTCTACTGGACGCTGAACGCACGCTCGTTGATGAACTTCCTCTCGCTCCGCAACGCGACCGCGGCCCAGTACGAGATCCGCATCTACGCCGAGGCCGTCGAGCGGCTGTTCGCCGAGAAGATGCCGATCACGCACGAGTGCTTCGTGGAGTTCGGCCGGCGCGCGCCGTGACGCTCGCTTTTCCGTTCGACCTGCAGATCGACCCGTTGCAGTGGGGCATAACGCCGGACATCGACGTCGCCGGCCTCAGCGTCTCGCCGCACGGCATCGGCATCGCGCTGGGCTACCTCGCCGGCGCGCAGCTGATGGTGCGCCGCGCCCGCCGGCTCGGGGGCCCGCCGGAGAGCGACATCTGGAACGCCCTGTTCTACGCGCTGATCGGCGCGATCGTCGGTGCCCGCCTCGGCTACGTGCTCGGTCACTTCAGCGAGGTGACCGACGGGGGAGACGACCTGCTCGGCGTCTTCAAGATCTACGAGGGCGGGATCTCGCTCCTCGGCGGGATCACGGGCGCGGTCCTGTTCGCGCTCCCGTACGCGATCCGCAAGAAGATGGGGTTCTGGCGCTCGACCGACCTGGCGATGCCCGGGCTCGCGCTCGGCATAGTCATCGGGCGGATCGGCGACCTGGTCATCGGCGACCATCTCGGCGACCGCACGACGTTCGCCCTCGGCTGGCGCTGCACCGGTGAGGCCGGGGGAGTGGCCCCGACGCCGGCCGCGACCTACGAGCGCCTCGCGGAGTCGTCGCCCCCGTCGCTCGGCTGCTTCGACGTCGTCCTGCACCAGACCGCGCTCTACGACTTCGTCTCGACGATCGTCCTGTTGGGGCTGCTGCTCTACCTGGGCCGCAGCCTGCGGCGCACCGGGCTCCTCACCCTGGTCTTCGTGATCTGGTACGGGACGATGCGGGTGATCACCGACTTCCTTCGGGTCGACAAGCGTTACCTCGGCCTTACGGGCAGTCAGCTACTCGCGCTCGCCGTGGTGCTCGTCTGCCTGTACCTGCTCGCCCGCTACCGTGGGGCGCCGCCGAGATTCGCCATGCCGCCGGCTCCGGCTGCGGAGGGTGACGGCGAAGTCCCGGATCCCGAACGACCAGAGGAGAGCGCTCACTCTCCGTAGTCGGAAATCCCCCCGCCTCTTGCCTGAGGTGGCACGATAGCGGCGAGCGAATCGAGACGGGCAGGAGCGTCGAACGAGAGGAGTGCAGGCATGGCCGACACCTACAACGGCTACTGCGTCAAGTGCCGCGAGAAGCGGGACTTCGAGGGCGAGGTCATCGAGCTGGCGAACGGGTCGAAGGCGGCCCAGGGCCAGTGCCCCGTGTGCGGGA
>JALZEG010000175.1 GCA_030862185.1 Actinomycetota bacterium | reverse complement strand
ACCTAGCGCCGCGCGGTAGCGACGCGGTCGAAGTCGACGCCCGCCTCGGTCGCCACCATCGTCCAGAGGCCCGGACGCACGCAGCGCGTCACGTCGTGCGTCGCCGACAGAACCGCGACGCACGTCGCAGCCCCTCGCGGCGCGATGATCGTGCGCCCGACGCGCAGCCCGCGGGCCCGCGACGCGAAGGGCGTGACCACGGAGACGTCCTGGTGCACGACCCAGTCCCAGCTATAGCCGCGCATCCGCCCGCGCAATAGGTAGCCGCCCGGCTCGATCCCCGGCGTGATCGTGACGTGACGGCCGGAGGTCTCGACCTCGGCGACGTAACGGCTCTTCGGAGGCGCCGTCCACGACGACAGGACCGTCTGCGACGCGCTTGCCTCCGGGACCGGCACCCTGATCGGATGCCCCCAGAGCGTCTCCTGGCCGGAGCGGTTGTCGACATCGCCTCCGGTCGCCATCACGGGGATCGCGGCCTCCCTCTGGTGCACCGTCCCCATGGGCGCCAGACCCGGCGACCCCGGCGGCGCCGGCTCCGCCAGGGGGACCGGCGTGGTCTCCACCTGCGTCCACGACTCGGCGGTCGAGCCGCCCCAGCGTGCGGCGAGCGTCCCGGCCGCGTGCCGGGGGGGTCTCTGGCGCGCGGTGTGCACGGATCCGGCGTTCATCGTGAACCCGTAGCGGCCGTAGTCACCGTCCCAGATCCGTCCTCCCGCTGGTTCCTGCGGAGAGGAGGCCGCCGTTGCCACGGTCGTGCGGAAGCCGCGGAATCGCGAGGACGCGTCGCGCAGGAAACCGCCGGCCGGTAAGAACTTGGGACCTCCGCTCGAGGTGAGAGACGCGTACGTCATCGACGCGCTGTTGATGCGGCGAGCGCCGGGGTAGCGGTCCGCGACCAGCAGTTTGGCGGTGACGGCTCGGCGTCCCGACGCCTCCGCGTCGTACGCGCCGCGCGCCAGCGCCCACGACTCGGCCGACCAGGCGAGCGGCCGGGGGCCGTGGCCCTGGTACGCGCCGGCCCTCACATCCGGAGGCCCGGTTAGCGGGGACAGGTGCTGCTCGAAGACGAGCGTCGATGTCCGGCGCACGATCCCCGGCGCTCCTTCGACCGGTCCGAACGGCGTTCGCCAGGGGGCGTCACCGGCGAGCGTCACGGTGGTTTCGGGCATGAAGCGCCCGCCCGAATCGGCACCCGGCGTGAAGCGGGCCGAGACGGCGTACGTCCCGGGACCGAGAAGCCCCAGTCGCCACACCGCGGCGCCGTTCTCGATGCGGCCCCCCGCCGAGAGCGTGTCGGGGACCGGCCGCGGGCCGCCGCGGGCCTTCATCACGATCGTCAAGTCCGCCCGGCGGCGTACTGCCACCTCTACGACCTGGAGCTGGTCGAGCGCGCCGACCTGGGGCGTCTGGACGAAGGGGACATCGGCCGGCACGGTCTCCGACCGCCGGCGTGCATCGAACCCGAGGACGGCCGATCGGACGCTTCCCGAGACGCCGTTGGACGGAGAGCACCCGCCGGCGCGGGCCGTCAAGTCATCGGATGCCGGGATGCACGCGCCCGCGAGCCGAAAGCCCGCGCGCTGCGTCCCGTCCACGTAGGCCTGGTGCGGCGCGCGGACAACTAGCTGCAGCGCCGGGGCAGGCGGAGCGGACGCGAGCGACGAGGGCGACCCCGGGACGAGGAGCGCCAAAGCGGTCGCCGCCGCTACGGCGTTCTGCCGTCGCACGCACCAACTCCTTTCCGTCGCGGTTCCTTCGCCACGGGTCCGGCTTCCCCTGCCGGAGGCCGGAGGGCCGCCGATATGGCGCCATTGGCCTGGATTTGCTCGCTATGGTAGCAATCACCCCATTGCTGACTGGAATGACCCCATTGCTGACTGGGCGGAGGTGGGAGATGAGAAAAGTATGTCGCGTCGGCCTCGTCGCGGTGATCGCTGCTGTGCTCGCGTCGCTATTGTCACCTGTAGCGCAGGCCGCGACGATCCTCGAGCCGTGCGAGATGATTCCTTGCACCTGCTACGACACGGGAAGCCAGGTAGACCTGATCCCCTCCAGCGTCTGCTACCCCGATCCCTGCCCGACACTCGACTTGCTCGTCTCCGGCTGCGACGTCTCGATCGACGGTCTCCTCGCCGACCCCACGAAGAACTACCCCGACTGCGACATCGACGCGGTCGAGCCCTTCGCGGACGATGGGATCATGTACGCCCAGGCGAGCTATACGTGCGATCGAAAGGTCCCGGACATAACGCTGACGGTCTGCCTCGAGCACGCCGCCGGCCCCCCGGTCGGGATATGCAAGACCAAGAAGAGGCTGTTCGCCTCGAGCACGGGCCAGGTCTACGACAAGGAACCGTGCGTCCCGGGCGTCTACCGTACTTGGGCGATCGCGACGTGGGGCGAGAAGGCCGCATTGCGCGATTTCAACGAGCAGGAGATGCACGCTCCCGCTTTCCCGTTCTTCACGCTGATCGCAGACTGCGACTACACGCAGACGCTCTTCGACCCGATGGAGCTCGTCGAGTCGCCCGTCGACGTCGAGGTCGAGCCCGCCGAGGAGTCTTCCAACACGTCGTCCGACGCTTCCGAGCCGGCGACGTCAGAGGCCGAAGCGCCTGTCGGCGAGGAACCGGCGCCTTCCGAGGAGCCCGAGCCCGAGCCGTCCCCCGAACCCGAGCCCGAGCCGTCCCCCGAACCTTCTCCGGAGGAGCCTCCGGCCGGTGACCCCTAGGTGTAGTTCCCAAGACGTTGTTCATCCGGGTCCCTCTTCCGAACTGAGGGTGTCGAAGCCTTCAGGCCCAGGAGGAGGCCGGGTGAGACTCCACCGTGACGCGCAGCGGTCACCTCATGGCCGCCTTCGGCTGTGTCGAAGGGTTCTCGAGGAAAGTCGGACTCGTGCCGGACCACCGAGGCCGCGGGCGTCAGCGAACGGACGGCTTCCAATCGCTTCCCTGCTACCGAACCGAAGACGAAGAGGGCCTGATCGATCGAGCGTCAGCTCCCCTGTCCTCGCCGAACGCGACGCGGTCTGTGGCGGGCTCTGAACAGAGGAAATCCGCTCTCTGGGGATGGCTCGCGAGTTAATCGCGCGACGGGCGCCTGGAGAACGACGTCCTCGGGACCGACATCTAGGCGTCGTCCTCGGCTTCGGAGGGGGCGGCCACCGGTGCGCTCTCCACCACGTAGGGATCTCCCGTCTTCGTCCAGAAGGCGATCGCCTGGGCCGTCACTCGCTCGGGCGTCACGGGGTACAGGGCGCCGTCCGGGGCGTCGGCTGCCGTCATGATCTCGTACGGTCCCTCCCACCCCTCCGCCGTAAGCGAGCGCACCCGGTACAGGATCTGTCCCGGCGCGTAGTACTGGTTCGACTGGAAGAACAGATAGAGGTTGTCGTCGCCCGAGTTGTACGAGAGAGCCGGGAACTCGACCCCGTCGACGTCGGCGCCTTCGTGCACGGTCTCGCCCTCCGACCAGGGCCCGCCCTGGGTCTTGCGGAAGTACACGAGGATGTACGTCTCGTCGTCGCGCAGGACGAGGTGGGCGGTCTTCTGCCTGTCGTAGACGACGTCGCCCGCGCCGGCGTAGCCGGGCAGCGGCACCTGCTCCTCCTCCTCGAACAGCCACGTCCCGTCGGGCGACGGTCCCGGCGAGTAGCGCGTCGACCACCCCTCGAGCTGCGCGCCGTGCCGGTACGCGACGAGCAGCGACGAACGCGCGTCGGCCGCGACCGACACCAGGACGGGGACGTCCTGCCCCGCCTGGGTGAGGATCCCCTCCTCGGCCAGGTGGATGCCGCCCTCGGACGTCAGCGCGGCCCACGCGGGGGCCTCGCCCTCGTCGTTCTGCTGGACCCAGACGACATGCGCGGTCTGGCTGCGCTCGTCCCACGCGAGGTCGACGTGCAGGCTCGTCGTGTCGTCGTCGAGCTGGACGATGCGGCTCGGCTTCCACCCGGCGGGCTTGTCCTTGAGCCGGACGTAGTTGATCGACGCGCCGTCGCTGTAGGCGACGTGCAGCCGGTCCTTCGAGTCGACGTCGAGCGACAGCGACTTCGCGTCGGGGACGTCCTCGAGGGCGAACGGCTCGCCCCACGTCTCGCCGACGTCCGCGCCGTCCTTGACGAAGTTGAGCGAGCCCTCGGTGGGGTAGACGAACACGAGCGTCCCGTCGGAGAGCGTCACGACCCGTTGCTGGCCGATCCACCGCGCGTGCGTCGCGTCTTGCGTGACGCCGCCGGCGACGGTGGTGATGAGGTCGTTCTTCTCGGCGTCGGGCGGCGCCTCGTCGGTGTCACCCTTGCGCAGGTTCAGGACGCCCACCACGCCGATCGTCAGCCCGACGAGGATCATCGTGAGGCCGATCCAGTTCCCGATCGGCCATCCCGCGAAGCGGCCGCCCGGCTCCACGAGCTCGCCTGCAGCGGCGTCGTCCCCCTCTTCGACGATGACCGTGGTCGTCTCGTCGGCGAGGTAGGGAGCGACGAGGTCGGGGCCGGCCTCGGCGTCGGCCTCGGCCGCCTGGCCGCGGTCTTCGATGACGATCGTGGCGGAGCGCTCGCCGTCGGCCGCCTCGGCGCCGTCGAGGTCGGCCTCGATGCCGGCGGGACCTTCCGGCTCGGCCTCGGCGTCGGCCTCAGGGGCCACCTCGGCCTCGGCCTCCGCTTCGATTTCCACCTCGGCTTCGGCGCCGGGGACCTCTTCGACCGGAGCCTCTTCGACCGGAGCTTCCTCGGCCGGGGCCGGACCTTCCGGCTCCAGGACGATCTCGGGCTCGGGCGCTGCGGCCTCCGCCCCCGGCTCGGCGGCCTCGGACGGCTCGGCGACCGGTGCCACCCCCGCCTCCGTCGCGACGAGCAGCCCCGCGAGGGAGTCGCCCAGCCCGGCCTCCAGCGCCTCCCGATCGGAGGCGGCCGGCTCGGCGCCGAGGACGACGATGCACCGCTGGCGCGTGTTGAGCTCGGCCGGGCCCGAAAGCTCGAAGAAGGCCGCGTGCCTCTGCGCCAGGCCCCCGCCCTCGGACGGGTCGACTCCGGCCTCCCGCAGACTCGCTCCCGGCAGCCGGCCGACGGCCTCGAGCTGGCGGGCGATCTGGGACGCCGCCGGCTCCGACGGCTCCGCCAGCCCGGTGACGAGCACGACGCCGCCGTCCTCGTCGAGCGTCAGCGCGCCTCCGACTGCGCCGTCGACCGGGACAGGCCCCGCGCCCAGCAGGTAGAGCCGCTCCCCGAGCGCGGCCTCGCCGCCCTTGACACGGTCGACCAGCGCGCGCCAGGCGCGCTTGTGGTCGCTCTCGGCCGCGGGAGACGAAGGGGCGGTCATCGATTGAGGGGTGAGAGTGCTACTTCGTCGGGTCCGGCTCTTTGTCGCCGGCGTCGTCGGTCACCATGTCGAGCAGCCACGGGCCTTCGTCCTCGGCGTCCGGGGAGGCCTCGGCCGCTCCCGCTCCGACGGCCGCGGGCACCGGCTCGTCCGCAGCGGGCGCGTCCATCGCCTGCTGCACCGGGCCGGAGTCGGCCTTCGCTGCCGACGCCTTCGCGGCGCCCTTGCCCGATCGCTTCGCCGGGCCGCCCGCGGGGGCGGGAGTCGCGGCCCCCAGCTCGGCTTGGACCGCCTGCAGGGCCTTCTCGACCCCGGCGATCCGGTCGCGGAGCTCGCGCTCGTGCGCGACGAGCCCCTCGTGTCGCGTCGTGGCGTCGTCGAGGATCGAGCGTGCCTCGGCCTCGCCCCTAGCCCTGATCTCCTGGTACTCGCGCTCGGCCTTGCCGCGCAGCTGATCGGCGTAGCGCTCGGCCTCGGTCCGCACGTAGGAGGCCTCGCCGTCGGCCTTGTTGCGGGTCTCCTGCGCGTACCGCTCGGCCTGGCTGCGACTCTCGTTCGCCTCGCGATCCGCCTTCGCCCGCGTCTCGTGCGAGTAGCGGTCGGCGTCCTGCGTGAGCTGCTCGGCCTTCTTCTTCGCCGAATCGACCAGCGAGGTCGCCTGGTCCTGCGCCTGCTTGCGAACCTCGATCGCCTTGTCGGCGGCCCGCCGCCGGATCCCCTCGGCCTCTTCCTCGGTCTTCCTGCGGAGGGTCTCGGCGGACTCCTTCGCGGTGCGCAGCACCGCGGTCACCTCTTCGCCCATCGCGGAGAAGGGGTCTGCGGAAGTCCCGCCCGCCCCGGCGCCGCCCTGCCCGACGCGCGCGAGCGCGTTGCGGTAGTCCTCCGCCAGCTCGATCAGGAAAGCGTCGACCTCCTCTTTGTCGTAACCCCGGCGCAGGGTCATGTTGAAGGTCTTGCTAATCAAGTCGTCAGGCGTGATCGTCATGATGAACCGCTACCCCCGCTGCGTTGGTCGAAGCGACGATCCGAGTATATGGGCCGAGGTCGCGCCGGCTCGGGTTGAACGACGCGATCCGCAGACCGCGAAAACCGCTCTAACCCGCCTCGAACGTGTCGATGCCGGGAATCGCCTCGGGGCCGCGGCCCTGATACGTCTCCCGGAACTCGTCGACGACGGCTTGTGAAACTTCGCGGCACTTCTGTGAGGCCCCCCAAGCGCTCATTGCGAACGTGTAAGGCGCCTCCGGGTCCGGCCACGGGACCCCCACCGACTCGTCGAACTGCTGGTCGACGACGGCCTCGAGGTCGTCCAGCACGTCCTGTGGCGCGTCCGGGTCGTACCAGAAGACGATCTGACCGTGCTCGAGGTTGTGGACGAGCACACCCGGATCGACGGGGTCCTCGAAGAACCCGGGCGAGCCCGGCGTCGCCAGGTGGTTGCCCGACGTCGGCGGGTTCGTCCCGTACTCCGGCGTGACCTCGACGTGGCTCTGGCCCTCTTCCTCGTGCTCCTCGATCTCCGTGCACCCGGCCTCACGGGGTGTGGTCCCGCCGGCGAGCGTGGCTTCCTCCTCGCGGTCCCGGATGACCAGAGCGATCACCGCGCCCAGGACGACGACCGCGATCACGAGCGTGACGAGGTTGCGCTTGCGCGCGACCTTCTGCTGCTCGCGCCGGCGCGCCTCCTCGGCGGCGCGGCGCTGCTGCTTCTCGAGGAGCTTCTTGCTCGGAGTCGGCTCGTCTGCCATCGCCGACGGAGGCTATCAGGACCCGGCGACGTAGTCGCGGGGATCGACGCCGGCGCGGGGGCGCGGCGAGTACTCCGCCGAGGGATACCCGACGAGGACGAGCGCTTGCGGCTCGACCGCCCCGGTGAGCCCCAGCTCGGAGCGGACGACGTCGCGGCAGAACACGGGTGCGGAGATCCAGCACGACGCGATCCCGGCTTCCGCGAGGGCGAGCATGTAGACCTGGAGCGCGGCGCCGGTCGAGTGGGCGAACAGGCTCCACTCGGCGAGGCGGCGGCGCTCGTCCGGGTAGGCGTGCGCCTTCGACAGGTCGGCCGAGCACACCGTCAGCAGCGGAGCACCCGTCAGCAGCTCGTGGGACCGGGTCAGGATCCGGTCGATCTGCTCGCGTGGGACGCCGTCGGACGCGAGGTCGGCGCGCCACGCGGCCCCCATCGCACGCGCGAAGGAGTCCTTCGCCTCCGGCTCCTCGAGCAGCGAGAAGCGCCACGGAGAGGAGTGGTGCGGCGCGGGGGCCTGCACCGCGAGCGAGATCGCCCGCAGCACCGCGTCGCGCGGGACCGGCCGGTCCTCGAACTCCCTGACGCTCCGGCGCGCCGCGACCGCCTGCTCGAGGTTCACCGGAACAGGTCCTCGGACGGGGGCCGGACGATCTGCGTCGCGGCGCCGCGCCCGCGCACGGTCCTCGCGCCGCGGATCACCGCCGCGCACACTCCTTCGGCCTTGCCCGTCACCATCTCGGCCGCCCCCGCGAGCTCGTCGGCCACGCAGATCCTCGTCGCCGCGAGCGTCCGTCCCTGCGCGTCGGTCGTCCCGCGATAGTCCACGAACGGGTCGATGCCGGCGACGCCGATCGCAACGTCGGTCTGGCCGAGCCTCCACGCGCGCCCGAACGTGTCGCTGACGACCACCGCGACGTCGACTCCCGCGAGGGCGGCGACGCGCGAGCGGATCCGCCGCGCGGAGGCGTCGGGGTCGAGCGGCAGCAGCACCACGTCGCTGCCGGGCACGTTCGACGTGTCGATCCCCGCGTTCGCGCACACGAAGCCGTGCGCGGTCTCGGCGATCACCATCTCGCCGCTCTTGCGCAGCACACGCTTCGCCTCGGCCGCCAGCGCGGCGGGCCGCTCTTCTTCCGGCACGACGCGCCCCTCCGCCTTCGACACGACCTTCTGAGTGACGACCAGCACGTCGCCGTCCTGCAGGGGGAGCGACGCAGTCGCGCTCACGAGGAGTGCGCCGAGGTCGTCGCCGGCGCGCACCTCGGGGACGCCGGACACCGGGACGACCCGGATCTCGTTCACCGGATCTCCAGCAGGCTGCGCGCGAGCTTCTCCGACGCCGTCCCGTCGATCATCATCGTGTCGAGCGCGCCGCAGGCGAGGCCCAGGTCCTCCACGGCCGCGATCTGCGTGGCGTCTGCCTCGTCGACGACGAAGTGGTCGCAGAAGTCCGAGTAGAGCCGCGCCACCGACGCCGCCGAGGACGCGTGTCCCATGGAGATGAGCATCTTGTCGGCGGGGCCCTTCACCGCCTCGCCGCCGACGATCGGCGACACCGCGACGACGAACGGGTGGCGCGCCAGGGCGTCGCGGATCCCCGGCACGGCGAGGACCGGACCGATGGAGACGAGCGGGTTCGACGGGCACACCACGACGACGTCGGCCGCGTCGAGCGCGTCGAGCACGCCGGGGGCCGGGGCCGCGGCTTCGGCCCCCGAGAACGCCACGCCGGTGACCTCGGGCGCGCAACGCTCCCGCACGAAGTACTCCTGGAACGCGAGCTTCCGTCCGTCCGCGCACGCGATCAGCGTCCGCACCCGGTCGTCGGTCATCGGCACGATCGCCTGCGCGACCTCGAGCGCCTGCGCGATCCGCGCCGCGGCGGCCGACAGCGGAGCACCGCGGCGCAGCATCATCGTCCGGACCAGACACGTCGCGTAGTCGCGGTCGCCGAGGTTGAACCACGCGTCGACGCCGAGCTCCCGCAGGCTCTCGACGACCGTGAACGTGTCGCCGGCGATGCCCCATCCGCGTTCGGTGTCGGCGATGCCGGCGAGCCAGTACGTGACGATGTCGACGTCGGGCGAGACGTGGACGCCGTAGATCTCGTCGTCGTCGCCGGTGTTGATCACGGCCGTGAGCCCGTCGCCGCCGAGCGCGCGGCCGAGCCCGATCAACAGCTTCGCCGCGCCTACCCCGCCGCCGATGGCAGTGACCTTCACGGCGGTGCAGTCTAGTAGCCTCGCCGCATGAGCCGACTGGACGAGCTCGCCGAGCGCGCGTCCGGCGGCGGGCGTTTGGACGACGCCGAAGCCCGCGAGCTCGCCCACCTCGCCCGGTCCCGCCCGCAAGTCCCGCTGGCGGCCGCGGCCGCGCTGCGCGACGCCACGACCGGCCCCGTCGTCACGTTCTCGAAGAAGGTCTTCGTCCCGCTGACGAAGCTGTGCCGCGACTCGTGCGGCTACTGCACGTTCGCGCACCCGCCGAGGCCCGGCGAGAGCGCGTACCTGACGATGGACGAGGTCCTTGCGATCGCGCACGCGGGGCGCGCCGCCGGATGCGCGGAGGCGCTGTTCACGCTTGGCGACAAACCGGAGAGGAGGTGGCCCGAGGCGCGCGCGGAGCTCGACCGCCTCGGCCACGCGACCACGATCGACTACCTCGCCGCGGCGTGCCGCGCGGTGCTCGACGAGACCGGCCTCCTGCCGCACGCGAACCCGGGGGCGTTGACGTTCGACGAAGCGATCGCGCTCCGCGGCGTGACGGTGAGTCAGGGAACGATGCTCGAGACGCTGGCGGGGCGCCTGCTGAAGCGGGGGATGGCGCACTTCGGCGCGCCCGACAAGCGACCGGCCGTGCGGCTCGCGACGCTCGAGGCCGCGGGGAGGGCGCGCGTGCCGTTCACCACGGGGATCCTCGTCGGCATCGGCGAGACGTTTGCGGAGCGCGTCGACGCGCTCCTCGCGATACGGGAGTCGCACGAGCGGCACGGGCACGTCCAGGAGGTCATCGTCCAGAGCTTCCGCGCGAAGGCCGGGACGCTCATGGCGCTCCACCCCGAGCCGCCGCTTCACGCCATGCTGCTGACGACCGCGCTCGCGCGGCTGTTGCTGCCCCCGGACGTCGCGGTCCAGGCGCCGCCGAACCTGACGGAGGACTACGGCGCGTACCTCGACGCGGGCGTGAACGACTGGGGCGGCGTGTCCCCGGTGACGCCGGACCACGTCAACCCGGAGAAGCCGTGGCCGCACCTCGACGAGCTCGAGCGCACGACCCAGGAGAAGGGGTTTTCGTTGCAGGAGCGGCTCGCCGTCTACCCGCGCTACTGCGCCGAGCCCGCCGCGCTGGCGGAGTGGGTGGACCCGGCGCTGCGCCCCGGGGTGCTCGAGGAGATCGACGGCTCCGGCCTCAGACGCTCCGGCGACTGGTTCTCCGGGGGCGACGCGCCGCCGCCGGCCGTCGACGCCGCGGCGATCGGGTCCGCGGCCGCGGGAACGTGGCGGATCGCGGGCCGCGTCGTACGGAGC
>JALZEG010000243.1 GCA_030862185.1 Actinomycetota bacterium | reverse complement strand
GCATACCTCCGTTCCGTCCGGCGTCGCCGCCGGATAAGCATCGAGAGAGCCGCCGAGGACACGAAGATCAGAGCCGCATTCCTGATGCGGATGGAGTCGGACGAGTTCGACTTCCTCGCGCCCGCGTACGTGCGCGGCTTCCTGAGGTCCTACGCCCGCTACCTCCAGGTCGAGCCCGGGCCCCTGCTCGAGGACTTCGACCAGCGCTACGGCGCGGCCCGGGTCGAGTCGTCGCAGCTGATCGCGCTGCAGCGGCGCGAGAAGACCGTGCCGAGGGAGCACCGGCGCCTGAACAGCTGGGCGGTCGCCGGCGGGGCGGCCGCGTTCATCCTCGTAACCCTTGCGATCGTCGGCGTGGTCTCGGCCCCCGACAAGCGCGAGCCGCCCGCGTCCGGGCTCAGCCTCGCGACTCCCACCCCGGACCCGCTCCCGACCGCGACCGCGTCGCCGGCCGCGTCGCCCGCGGAAACGGCGGGAGAGCTCGCCGCGGCCGAGGGGATCGAGCTCGTCGTCGAGGCCGCGACCGGTGACTCGTGGCTCGAGGTCTACGCGGACGGCAAGTCGGTGCCGCTCTTCTACGACACGCTCGGTGTCGGCGCGGCCGAGACGTTCGACGCGGACAAGCGCATGCACATCCGTCTCGGCTATCCCGCCGGCGTCGTGCTGACCGTCAACGGCCGCAGCCTCGGCTCCCCGGGCGGCGAGACGCCGATCGAGCTGACGTTCCCCGACGACCTCGACGGCCTCATCTAGGAGATGCCGCGCGTAGCAATCGTGACGCTCGGATGCCCGAAGAACTCCATCGACTCGGAGGGCCTCGGGGGCATGCTCGACGCGGCGGGGCACTCGCTCACGGAGGATCCGTCGGCCGCCGACGTCGTCGTCGTCAACACGTGCGGCTTCATCGACCCGGCGCGGCGCGAGACGGTGGAGGAGGTCCTCGACCTCGCCGAGCTGAAGGAGGACGGCGAGCTCAAGGGGCTGGTGCTGACCGGGTGCCTCGTCGCCCGCGCCGCGGACGACCTCGCGGAGGCGTTGCCGGAGGTGGACGCGCTCGTCGACTTCGCGGCGTACCCGCGCATCGCGGAGATCGTCGACGGCGCGGCCGGAGGATCGCTGCCGCAGCGCGTCTACGGCGACCCCGGCACGAAGTTCGACCCGGCGTACTGGGACGCGACGATCGCAGGGGGCCCCCGCGTCCGCTTCGGCCGCGCGCCGTGGGCCTACGTGAAGATCGCGGAGGGCTGCGACCGCGGGTGCGCGTTCTGTGCCATCCCGCTGATGCGCGGCAAGTTCCGCTCGCGGTCGCTCGACACGATCGTGACGGAGGTGCGCGCGCTCGCGGCGCAGGGGGTGAGCGAGGTATCGCTCGTGAGCCAGGATTCGGTCATGTGGGGGCGCGACACGGGCGAAGGGTCGCTGCCGGACCTGCTCGGGACGCTCGAGCGGATCGACGGATTGCGCCGGCTCCGCCTCATGTACCTCCACCCACAGGGCGTCAGCGACGAGCTCGTCGACACCATCCTCGGCAGCGACGTCGTCGTGCCGTACTTCGACCTCTCGCTGCAGCACGTCGCGCCGCGCGTACTGCGCGCGATGGGCCGGTGGGGGGGCCGCGAGCGTTTCACGACCATGGTCGACCGCATCAGGGGGCTCGAGCCTCTCGCCGCGCTCCGCGCGACTTTCATCCTCGGCTTTCCGGGAGAGGAGGACGAGGACGCGGACGAGGTCGCGTCGTTCGTCGCGGAGACCGACCTCGACTGGGTCGGGACGTTCACGTACTCGCTCGAAGAGGGGACGCGCTCGTTCGGCCTTCCCGGGCGTGTCCCCGAACCGGTCGCGCGGGGGCGCGCCGAAGCCGTCTCCGCGGCCGCCGACGAGACGATGGCGGAGCGGGCGCGCTCGCTCGCAGGGACGGAGCTCGAGGTCCTGGCCGAGAGGCTGGACGTCGCGTCGGGCGAGTGGAGCGGCCGCTCGCACCGCGAGGCCCCCGAGGTCGACGGCGAGATCACGTTCTCGGCGCCCGACGGCGTGCGCGTCGGCGACTACGTCCCGGTCGAGGTCACCGGCAGCGACGGCGCCGACCTCCTCGGCAGCGGGAGGTGAACCTTCCGAACGCGATCACGTTCGCGCGCGTCGCCCTCGTACCGGTCTTCCTGGCCGCCGCGTACCGCGACACCGACGCCGCGCAGCTGACCGCGCTGGTCGTCTTCGTCGTCGCGTCGCTGTCGGACTCCCTCGACGGCTATCTGGCGCGGCGCAGCGGGACGATCACGCGGCTCGGCCAGTTCGCCGACCCGCTCGCCGACAAGCTGCTCGTCGGCGCCGCGCTCGTCGTGCTGGTGGCCGACGAGGGCTTTCCGCTGTGGGCCGCGCTCGTGATAGCGGTGCGGGAGGTGGCGGTGCAGGTGCTGCGGATCACGCGCACCACCGGGGGCCGGACGATGCCGGCGTCGCCGTTCGCCAAGGCGAAGACCGCGACGCAGCTCGGGATGGTGTCGTGGTGGCTGCTTCCGTGGGCCTCGACGAACGCCGGCCACTGGCTCTGGATCGCCGCGACGCTGCTGACGACTACGGTCTCCGGCTTCGAGTACTTCGCCCGGCCCCGACCGGCGCAGAACGCGCCCGCGTGAACGCGGAGATCGTCGCCGTCGGGAGCGAGCTGCTCCTCGGCCAGATCGCGAACACCAACGCGCAGAGGATCTCCGAGGCGCTCGCCGCAGCCGGGGTGGACGTGTTCTTCCACACGACCGTCGGGGACAACCCGGAGAGGATGGCGGGAGTCATCTCCACGGCGCTGGCGCGGTCGGACGCCGTCGTCATCACCGGCGGGCTCGGCCCGACGCCCGACGACATCACGCGCGAGGGGGTGGCCGCGGCGACCGGACGCCGTCTCGTCCGCGACGAGCGCCTGGTCGAGGCGATCCGCGGGATCTTCGACAGGCTCGGTCGCCGCGCGATGCCGGAGTCGAACCTCCGGCAGGCCGACCTCCCAGAGGGTGCCGCGCCGATCGAGCCGGAGGGGACGGCCCCCGGCTTCGTCCTCGAGCACGCGGGGACGCTCGTGTTCGCCCTTCCGGGCGTGCCCTGGGAGATGGAGGCGATGCTCGCCAAGACCGTGCTGCCGCGTCTCGCCCTCGCGTCCGGCGGCGGTGCGATCGTCAGCAGCGAGGTCCTCGTGATCGGCGCCGGCGAGTCGCACGTGCACGAGAAGATCTCCGACCTCGTCGAGGCGCAGTCGAACCCGACGATCGCGTACCTCGCGGGCGGGGGCCGCGTGAAGGTGCGGGTGACGGCGAAGGCGGCCGGCGAGACCGCCGCGCGCGCTCTCATCGAACCAGTCGAGAGCGAGGTCCGCCGCCGCCTCGGTCACGACGCGATCGGCCCGGGGCGTGCGACGGTGGCCGACGAGCTCGGCGACCTGCTCCGGGAACGCCGCGCCACCGTAGCGGTCGCGGAGTCTCTGACCGGCGGCCTCATCGGTGCGGAGCTCACGCACCATGCCGGCGCGACCGACTTCTTCAAGGGAGCGCTCGTCGTCTACTCCGACGACGTCAAGGTGCGCGTCGCCGGCGTCGATCCCGCGGTCGTCGCCGCGCACGGCGCGGTGAGCGAGGAGGTGGCGGCGGCGCTCGCGCGCGCGGCGGCCGAGAGGCTCGGCGCCGACCTCGGACTGTCGGCGACGGGCGTCGCCGGACCCGGCGAGCAGGAGGGGAAGCCTCCCGGCACCGTCTTCGTCGGCGCCTCCTACCGCGGCCGCACCGAGGTGCGCAGCCCGCGCGCCTACGGCGACCGCGGCAACATCCGCGTCGTGACGGCGACGTGGGCGATCGACCTCGGCCGCCGCATGCTGCTCGCCGATGGGGGATGAGAAGCTCCGCCTGTTCACGGCGGTCCGGGTCCCGCGCGACCAGCTCGAGTGGCTGGACGGCGCGGTGGGGGAGCTGAAACGCCTTCCGGAGGCGCGGTGGACCTCGCTCGACCACCGGCACGTGACGCTTAACTTCCTAGGATGGGTCGAGTCGTCACTGCTGCCGCAGACCGTCGCCGCAGTCGACGCTGCCGCGCTCGGGCACGCTCCGGCGGAGGTCTCGCTCGGCCCCCTCGGCGCGTTCCCGCGCGAGCGGCGCGCGCGCGTGCTGTGGGCGGGGCTCCACGACCCGGCCGGGTTGCTCACCGCGCTCGCGGAGGACCTGGGGGAACGATTGCGGACGATGGGGTACGAGCCCGAGGAGCGCGCGTACACCCCGCACCTGACGCTGGCGCGTCTGAAGACGCCGCGCTCTCTGGCCGGGTTGCTGCCGGATCTCCCCGCGCCGCCGAAGCCCTTCATCGTGGACCGCGTCACGCTGTTCCGCAGCAGGCTCCACCCCGCGGGCGCCCGTTACGAAGTCCTCCACGAGTCGTATCTCACGGCGGACGCCGGCGACACCGGTCGTTCGGAGTAGCGACACCGTTCTGTTATCCCTACGGCAGCGCCGAGCGAAAGGAAGCGAT
>JALZEG010000241.1 GCA_030862185.1 Actinomycetota bacterium | reverse complement strand
TCACGCTCGGGTCGCACGGCGACCAGATGGTCGCGCTGCCGCGCCACGCGACGGTGGAGGGGAAGCCGCTGCCCGAGCTCGTCGACGAGCAGACGCTGCAGGAGCTCTTCACGCGCACGCGCGATGCGGGGGCCGAGATCGTCGGCTACCTCAAGAAGGGCAGCGCGTTCTACGCGCCGTCGTCTTCGGCTGCGGTCATGGTCGAGTCCATCCTGCGAGACGGCAACGACGTCCACCCGACGTGCGCCTGGGTCACCGGCCAGTACGGGATCTCGGACACCTACCTCGGCGTGCCGGCGAAGCTGGGGGCCCGTGGCGTGACCGAGATCGTCGAGCTCGAGCTGAACGACGACGAGCGGACGCAGCTCGAGGAGGCCGCGAACGCGATACGCGCGAAGTGCGAGGAGCTGGCGGCCCGTCGCGGATAGTCCGGCCGTGGGCAAGTTCAAGCTCGCCATCGCGATGTCCCTCGACGGGTTCGTCGCGGGCGCGAACCAGAGCGTCGAGAGCCCGCTCGGCGAGGGCGGCGAGGGGCTGCACGAGTGGGCCGTCGGGCTCGAGGCGTTCCGGCGGCCGCACGGGATGGAGGGCGGTGACGTCGACGCGAGCACCTCCGTCCTCGAGGAGCGCGACGACGCCGGCGCGACGATCATGGGACGGAACATGTTCGGCGGCGGACCCGGACCCTGGGGCGACAAGGCGTGGGAGGGATGGTGGGGCGACGATCCGCCGTTCCAGCATCCGGTGTTCGTGCTGACGCATCATCCTCGCGAGCCGCTCGTGAAGGCCGGAGGGACGACGTTCACGTTCGTCACCGACGGGATCGAGTCCGCGCTGGCGCAGGCCCGGGAGGCGGCCAGCGGTCGCGACGTGTTGCTGGGAGGGGGCGCGGACGCAGCGCGGCAGTACCTCGCCGCCGGGCTGCTGGACGAGGTGCTCCTTCACGTTGTCCCGCTCCTGCTCCACGACGGCGAGCGGCTGTTCGACGGTCTCCGTGGCGCCGGCGTTCGCCTCGAGCAGGCGGACGCGATACCGGCCCCCGGCGTGACGCACCTCAGGTACCGGGTTCGGCGGGAAGGTGCGGGCGATCCCGCGCGTTCCAACTGACATGAGCGGATACGAGGTAACCGACGCAACCTTCGAGGACGACGTCCTGAGGCGGTCGTTCCAGCAGACCGTGGTGGTCGACTTCTGGGCCGAGTGGTGCGGACCCTGCCGGACGCTGACCCCCGTGCTCGAGAGGATCGCGGACGAGTCGCCGGAGTGGGTCCTGGCGAAGGTCGACGTCGACGGGAACCCGCGGCTGTCGGCCGCGTTCGGCATCCAGAGCATCCCGGCCGTGAAGGCGTTCCGCGACGGCAAGCAGGTCGGCGAGTTCATGGGCGCGCTCCCGGAGTCGCAGATCCGCAAGTGGCTGGAGGGCCTGGGACCGTCCGAGGGCGAGCTGGCGCTGGTGGTCGCGGAGGAAGCCGAAGTCGCGGGGAACCTGGACGAGGCGCGTGCTGGATACGAGCGTGCGCTGAAGGAGGAGCCGGGTCTGTTCGCGGCTCGCAGCGGGCTGGCGCGCGTGGACCTCGTCATGCGTGCTCGCGACCTCGACGCGCCGGCGTTGGAGACGCGAGCGGACGCCGATCCGTCGGACCTGGAGGCGGTGCTGGGCCTGGCGGACGTGGACGCGGCGGCGGGACGTCACGAGCAGGCCTTCGGACGACTGATCGACACGGTGCGGCGAACGTCGGGCGACGACCGGGAAAAGGTTCGCAAGCACCTGTTGAGCCTGTTCGACACGCTGCCGGCCGACGATCCGAGGGTCCTGTCGGCGCGCCGCGACCTGTCGATGGCTCTGTTCTAAGCCACGGAGGGAATCGCTCGCGGTCTGTGGAAGTCCTCCCGCCGACGGAGCCGGAAGGGCTCCCGGACGAAGGAGGGATGGTTTGCGGAAGCGTCTTGCGAGCCTCGCGATGTGTTTGACGGCGGCAGTCGTGTTACTTCCCGCTACGCCGGCGGCGGCCACCACGTGCGTCATCTTGCCGGAGCCCGACGTCGGAGACGTCTACTGCCTGCTCTACGGCACGCCGGGCGTGAGCCAGTTGTGCGCAAAGCTTCCGGTCTGCTAGTCGCCGTATCTGAAACTCGCTCGAAGGAGGCCCGCCCGGGTTCGCGGGGCGGGCCCTTCCGCGTCTACGGCTCCCGCCGCAGGACCTTTCCCGTCGGCGTGCGCGGCAGCTCGGCGACGACGTCTACGTGACGCGGCACCTTGAATCCCGCCAGACGTTCGCGCGCCCACGTCCGTAGCTCCGCCACGTCGATCTCACCCGACGGCACCACCAGCGCGCACACCTCCTGCCCCCACTCCTCGTGCTCCCGCCCGTACACCGCACACTCCGCGACCGCCGGGTGCTCCGCCAGCACGGCTTCGACCTCGTGCGGATAGACGTTGACCCCGCCGCTGATGATCGTGTCGTGGACGCGGCCCTCCAGGAACAGGTACCCGTCCTCGTCCAGCCGTCCGACGTCGCCGACCGTGAACGCGTCGCCGTCCCACGCGGCCCTCGTCTTGGCGTCGTCGCCCCAGTACGAGAACCGCTCCGCGTGCGGGTCGCGGACCCACACGGTCCCGACCTCGCCGGGCGCCACTGCCCGCCCCGACTCGTCCCGGATCAGGATCGCCGCACCCGGACGAGGCGTCCCCACGCTCCCCGGCTTGCGCAGCCACTCCTCCGGCGAGATGCGCGTCGCGCCGCCTTCGGTCGAGCCGTAGAACTCCCACACCGACCCCTGCGGGAAGAACTCGATCGAGCGCCTCTTCGTCGCCTCGCGTATCGGCGCGCCCGCGTGGATCAGCATCCTGAGGCTCGTCGAGTAGTGGCGCTTCAGCACCTTCGGCTCGAGCGAGAAGATCCGCTCGAGGTGCGTCGGCACCATGAAGGTCGACGTGACCCCGAAGAGTTCGATCGCCGCCAGCGTCTCGGCCGCGTCGAAGCGGGTCTGCAGGACGACACTGCCCCCGGCCTCCAGCGTCCGCAACGCGTACCGGTGGGGAGCCGAGTGCGCGAGCGGCGAGCACAGGAGGTGGACGTCTCCGGACGCTAGCCCCCACTGCTCCGCGAAGTCCTGCGAGGTCTCCGCCGCCGCGGCCTCGCCGGCGGGCTCGACCCATACCCCTTTCGGCGAGCCCGTCGTACCCGACGTGTAGTGCATCGGCCGCCCCAGCGCGTAGTCGGCTATCTCGGCCGGCGAGGCTTCGTGAAGGCAGCGTTCGTACGCGTCGCCGAAGCTGACGACGCGCTCGAGCGCGGGCAGCGGCTCGACCGGCCGGTCGGCGAACAGCCAGCGCGCGCCCGAGTCCTCGATCAGATACGCCGCCTCCGACGGCGTGAGCAACGCGTTCACCGGCACCGGGACGATCCCGGCCCTCAGCGCGCCGGTCGTCACCTCCAGCGACTCCGTACGGTTCGCCGACCACACCGCTATGCGGTCGCGCGCCCGCAGTCCTCCTACGTGCATCGACCCCGCGAGACGTCTGTGGCGCTCGTCCAGCTCGGCGAACGTCAGCCGCCTGGCGAGCGTGACCAGCGCGGGAGCGTCCGGAGCCGCGCGCGCGTGCCCGCCGATCCCGCCCACAGGGTCATCCGCGCTCGGCCGCGACCAGCCCGCGCGCCAGCGGAGGGCAGTAGTCGGGCGGCTCCCGCTTCCACTCCGTCGAGATCTCCTCTGCGGGCTCCGGCTCGGGCTGGAACGCGAGCCACCGCACGATCTCGCCCACAGACCGGTAGTGCCACGCCCCCTGGCCGAGCGCGATCAGCGGGAAGAGCCAGAAGCCGCCGCGCTGCCCGGTGAAGAACACCGACGCGACGCCGTACACGATCGTCAGCAGCGGCACCGACGCGGCGTTCTGAGAGATCGAGTCCACCACCCGCTCGACCGGCATCGTTCGCCCCTTCGCCGCGTCGCGATCCTGCGACCTCTTCACGGAGTCGATCGTGAAGACGCGGAACATCGTGTACGCGGCGGCCCCGAGCGCGAAGAGGACGAGCAGCCGGTAGGCCCAACCCGCCTGGCCGCTGCTGAACGCGCGGTTCCGCTCCATCTGCGCGAGCAGGCCGTCGGGGAGCGACGCGATCACGATGCAGGCGACGATCCCGACGGCGCCAAATGCGACGAAAGGCCAGCGCCGGCGACCCATGAGCTCTTCCACGCCGCGAGCGTACCGGCGCCTCGTCGTTCACGCTCCGTAAGGGGCTAGACACTCTCCGTATGGGAATGTCCTCGCATGCCTCCGAAGGAGCGGGTCGTCTACGTGGTCGTCGACGAGGTGCCGCACATCGTCCCGCACTCCGCGAAGCTGCGTTGGTGCACGTCCTCGTAGTCGGCAACCCCGCGTCGAGCAGGTATGCGGACGACGCCCGCTCTGCGATCGATCGGGAGCTGCCGGGGGTCGCGTGGTTCACGCCGGGAGAGGGGGATCTGACGGAGGCCGCGCGCGACGCCGAGGTCGTGGTCGTCGCGGGCGGTGACGGGACGCTGAACCACGCGGTGAACGCGCTCGC
>JALZEG010000227.1 GCA_030862185.1 Actinomycetota bacterium | reverse complement strand
CCGTACGTCGTGAAGGCGGACGGTCTCGCCGGGGGCAAGGGCGTGGTGGTGACCGACGAGTGGGCCCCTGCGGTGACCGCTCTGCGGGAACGCCTCGGGGACGGCCGCGCCGTGGTGATCGAGGAGTTCCTCGACGGCGAGGAGGCGTCGTTGATCGCCTTCACCGACGGCCGCACCGTCGTCCCGTGCGAGCCCGCGCAGGACTACAAGCGCGTCTACGACGGCGACGCGGGGCCGAATACCGGGGGCATGGGCTCGTACAGCCCCGTGCCGGCGTGCCCGCCCGAGCTCGTCGACGAGATCGTGGCGACGATCCTGCAGCCGATGGTCGACGCGACCGCGGCCCGCGGCGCGCCCTTCGCCGGCGCGCTCTACGCCGGGCTCGCGTTGACGGACGAGGGCCCGAAGGTCATCGAGTTCAACGCGCGCTTCGGCGACCCCGAGACGCAAGCGCTCGTCCCGCGCCTGGGGTCGGACTTCGGCGAGGTCGCCGCGGCGACCGCCGCCGGCGAGCTCGCGGGGACGAAGCTCCGGTGGTCGCCGCGCGCGTGCGTGACCGTCGTGCTCGCGAGCGGCGGCTATCCCGGCCCCCACGACACCGGCTACCGGATCCACGGCCTCGACAAGGCATCGTCGCTCGAGGACGTGCTCGTGTTCCATGCCGGGACGCGCGCCGAGGGCGACGGCGTCGTCACCGCGGGCGGACGGGTTCTGGCGATCAGCGCGCTCGGCGACGGCTTCGCGTCCGCCCGCGAGCGCGCCTACGATGCCGCCTCGTTGGTGGAGTTCGAGAACGTCCACTTCCGCAGCGACATCGCGTCGAGAGCCGTCGAGAGGAGCCGTTCGCAGTGAGCGCACTGGTAGGGATCGTGATGGGCAGCGACTCGGACATGCCCGTGATGGAGAAGGCCGGCGGCGTCCTCGACCGCTTCGGCGTCGAGTTCGAGATCGAGGTCATGTCGGCGCACCGCAAGCCGGCGCGCGTGACGGAGTACGCGAGCAGCGCGGCGGACCGCGGCCTGAAGGTGATCATCGCCGGCGCCGGGCTGGCCGCGCACCTGCCCGGCGTCGTCGCGGCGCACACGACCCTGCCGGTCGTCGGCGTCCCGCTCTACCAGGAGGGCCTGGCGGGCGCAGACGCGCTGTACTCCTGCGTGCAGATGCCGCCGGGCGTCCCGGTAGCGACGGTGGCGATAGGCGGGGCGAAGAACGCGGGGGTCCTGGCGACGCAGATCATCGCGACCGGCGACGAAGCCCTGGCCCAGAAGCTGCGCGACTACAAGAAGGAGCTGTCGGAGGGCCTCAAGCTCTAGCCGGCAGGTCGTAGGCGCGCCAGTACATCTCCTCCGGCACGTCTCGGACCTCGTCCAGCGGTCCGTACCTCTCCTCCGCCACTGCGGCCGCGGCGTCGGCGGCGCGGTGGCGCGTCTCCTCGTCCAGCCGCCACGTGAACGAGTAGAGGCCGCCGCGCAGCCGCTCGATCGTCTCGCCCAGCGTCGCTCTGCGCGAGCCCTTGATGCGTGTGAGGTCGCGCGGCCGAGCGTCTTCCAGGATCGCGTCGAGCTCGGACAGCTCGTTCAGGCCCGCGTGCCGCAGCTCCATCTCGGCCGCCGCCGCGAACGCCTCCACCACGTCCAGGTACGCGACGACCGTCCACCAGCCCTGGCACACCAGCAGCACGCCTTCGGGCCGCACGACGCGGACGAGCTCGCTCACGGCGTCCTTCCATCGCGGGACGAGGTGCAGCACGTGCACCGAGACCGCGGCATCGAACGAGTCGTCGCTGAAGGGGAGCTGCGTGGCGTCGCCCTGGACGGCGGGTACGGCGCCGCGACCCTTCTCCAGCAGCCGGCGAAGCATCGGCAGCGAGAGGTCGACGCCTGTGACGTCCACGCCGGCATCGCTCAGGGGCAGGGCGACGCGCCCGGTCCCCACGCCGATCTCGAGCACGCGGCCGCGCGGCCGCAGCTCGGCGGACACCGCCTCGACCATCGCGGTCTCCATCTCCGGCGTGAGCGCACGCGTGCGGTCGTAGTAGTCGACCGCCCTGTCGAAAGGGATCGATCCGGTCATGGCCGAATTGTCACAGGTGCTGTAGAACTGTCGGACTTCGGGGGTTACACGAAAGGGGGATCACGTGAAGAAGCTACTAGCGGGCGCGGTGCTCGCAACTGCCTTGCTGTTCCCGGCGACGGCGGCCCACGCCGACGACTGGGCTCCCGCGGGCGTCCAGCCGTGTCCGGCCGGATCCAAGGGCCGGATCGTCTGGTACTACGACCCGGTCGACAAGCAGACCTACTACTACAAGCTCTGCATCTACACCGGTCCGTAAGCGGAACGAGGCGAAAGGCGACTTCAATGAAGAAGCTCTTGGTCGCGGCCGCCCTGGCGGTGGCAGTGGCGCTTCCGGCGGCCCCCGCGGCCGCCGACGAGTCGCCCCCCGCGGGAGTCGAGGATTGCCGTGAGTACGGCGGGGGCTACTGGGGCTACTGGGCCTGGTACTACGACGCGAACGGCCGGTACCGCCGCGTGTGGACCTGCATCTACACCGGCCCGTAAGACCCCAAGACGAGAGGAGAAAGCCTTGAAGAAGTCGATCGCGAGCGTCGTCCTCGCTGCGGCAATCGCCCTGCCGGCCCTGCCGGCGGCGGCAGCCGAGTCCGACGCGTGGTGGGGACGTAAGCCGTGCCCGTGGGGCGAGGTCGGGACGATCATCTGGCACGACACGCCCTTCACCGACTACGAAGAGATCCGGCTGTGCGTCCCGCGGATCGGGCCGGGCGGCGAGGCGGCGACCGACTCCGCCCGCGCCGGCGTGTCGCGGTGCACCGGGGGTGGCTACGAGGGCGTCTACGTCTGGTGGTACGACCTCGACAACCGCTACCACGAACGACGCTTCTGCATCTACACCGGGCCATGAGGAAGTTCGCCATGGCGGCCGCGCTTGCCGCGACAGCCGTGCTGGCGGCTCCCGCGCATGCGGGCCCTCCCGCGGGGACGCGTCAGTGTCCTCCGGGCGAAGGCGGGATCGTGGTGTGGGCGTGGTCGCCGAAGACCGGGACGAACGAAGACGTCGTCGAGCTGTGCTTCTACACCGGCCCCTGACGAGGAGAGAGATGAGGAAGCTGATTGCGATCGCGGCGGTCGCGGCGACGCTGGCCGTTCCGACCGGGGCGGCCGCAGCGTCTTCGGTCGTCGAGGTGAAGGACTGCCCGCCGGGCTACGTCGGCTAGGTGGTGGCTGTCGTCTACCGTGACCTCGTGCGGTTCTGCTTCCCGTTCGGCCCCTAGATGGCCGCGTAGTAAAAGACGCCCCCGGAGACCGGGGG
>JALZEG010000224.1 GCA_030862185.1 Actinomycetota bacterium | reverse complement strand
CGAGCGCGCGCCGTGCATCAGCTGTCGGCGCAGATAACCGTCACCCCGCTTGCTGATCCCGAGCAGCCGTTCCCGACCACCGGTCGCGTGCTGGCGAGGCGTGAGACCGAGCCACACGGCAAAGCTGCGGCCGTTAGGGAAGATCTGCGCGTCGACGACCGTCGCCACCATCGCTGTCGCGATCACCGGGCCGACACCCGGGATTGCGGTCAACCGCCTGGCGGCCTCGTCGCTACGGGCCTGGTGCTGCAGGCACCCGTCGAGGTCGGCGATCCTCGTCTCGATCGCCCGCAGGTGCTCGACCTGAAGGACCAGGAGCTCGCGGGCCATCGGCGGCAGGCGCGAGTCGTCGACGTCCGAGATGATCGCGAGCAGCTCCTTCATACCGAGCCCACGGCGTGCCGCGACGACCCCGAACTCGGCCATATGCCCGCGCACTGCACTGATCGTGCCGGTTCGCTCCGCGACCAGCCGATCCCGGATCCGATGCAGCATCAACAACGACTGCTGCGTCTCGCTCTTGACCGGAACGAACCGCATGCTCGGCCGCTGGACGGCCTCACAACAACCCTCGGCATCCGCCGCGTCATGTTTGTTGGTCTTCACATAAGGCTTCACGTATTGCGGCGGCATGAGCCGCACCTCGTGGCCGAGCTTGGTCAACTCGCGGGCCCAATGGTGCGCCCCGCCGCACGCCTCCATCCCGATCAGACAGGCCGGCAGGTTGGCGAAGAACTCGAGCATCTTGCCGCGCCTCAGCTTCTTTCTCAGCGACGGCCTGCCGCTCGCGGCGATGCCGTGGACCTGAAAGCTGCTCTTTGCGATGTCGAGGCCAATGATGGTAGTGGTGGACACGGACGCCTCCTGCGCTCGTGGTGGGTTCAACGCTCCACGCTGGCACATCGATGCCGTCAGCGGGAGGCGTCCATGTCATTATCCCGGCTCTCTGGAGCCTGTTGCCGAATGCTCAGGTAACTCAGGAATGACAGGTCCTGGGGGACCAGGTCGGCCGATCTGATCGAGCCAGCCGTCAGTGGAAAGTGGCCCCTCGACCGTTTGCCGAGCGACGGACGCAGTGGGCGTGGAGCTTCTTCAGGTTGTGGGCGACGCAGTGCAGGGTCCACTCGCCGGCGCAGGCAGTGAGCCCGCGGACCATGAGCCGGCCCGCGCCCTGGGTTTCCTTCATCTGGCCGAAGACGGGCTCGACGGTCTGGCCACGGCGGCGGTAGAGGTCCCGGCCACGCTTGGTGAGGAGCTTGCGCTCCATGCGCTGGCGGGGAGTGAGGTCGCTCGGCATGCGCCCCCGCGGCGGCGGCAGATCACGTAGGGCTGCCTGCTGGCGATGATCTTTGCGGGTGGCGATCAGCAGCTCGGCCTCCGCGGTCTCGGTCTCGGCATTGGCCTCCGACCAGTACCCGGCGTCGGCCAGCACGGCGCCGAGCTCGACTTCCTCGCCGCTCACCATCTCCAGGTTCACCAGCGCGGCCGTGACCATCGGGTCGAGCTGCTGGACGTCGTTGGCGTCCTGTGCGAGCGCACCGGCGATGATGATCTGATCCTCGGTCACCATCGCCTGGGCGTTGTAGCCCTGCACCCAGCCCTGGGCCGTCTTCATGATCCCGCTGTCGGGATCGGTGGGGTTCGCCTTGGCCTGCGGGTCCACCTCGGCCGACGGCGGGGTCGGCTTGCGACCCCGCTTGCGCTGGCCGGTCGCGGCCTCCTCGGCGGCGCGGGCATCGACCTTCGCCTGCTGGGCTGCGGCCCGCTCGGTGGCTTCGCGGGCCAACCGCTCCTTGGCCGCCAGGAGGCGCGCCAGCCGGTCGTCCCGACGACACAGCTCCGCCGGCAGCTCGTCACCCCGCAGCTCGCCATGGAGGGCGTCCTCGGCGGCATCGGTCGCCTCGGCTTCGCCCAGGATCGCCGCGACCTCCTCGTTGATCGTCTTGGCCGTGCGGTTCGCCGCCAGCGCCGCATTGGCCGCCACCTTCGTGCCGTCCAGCGCGACCACGCCCAGGCGCCCCAGACCGGCGGCCCGACACAGCCGCAGCACCGCGACGAACACCACCTGCACCCGTTCGGCGTGCCGTCGGCGGAAGCGCGCGATCACGCTGTGGTCCGGCACGTGGTCCCCGACGATCATCCGGAAGCCCACGTCGCGCCCGCACAATCGCTCCACCTTGCGGCTGGAGCGATGGCCGTTGGCGTAGGCGTAGATCAGCACCGCCAACATCATGGCCGGCGCGAATGGCGCCTGCCCGGCCCCTCCCGTCCGATACTCGGCTTCGAAGCCAGACAGGTCCATCTGCTCGACCGCATCGAGCACCAGGTGGACCAAGTCGCTTTCGGGCAGCCAGTCCTGCATGTCCACGGGCAGCAGAAAGCGCTGCCTGCGATCAGGCTTGCGGAAGAAGGTCGCCATGGCGGACTCGCGGCGGTTGGGGATCATGCCCCAACGAATCACGCGATCACCGCGCCGTCAATGCTACCTGTGCGGGAGATTGTGCAACAGGCTCCTCTGCGCCGACATAGCGGCCGGGCGTCAGCACGTGCCCGTGCTTGCGGATGTCGTCCAGTGAGGCCGCCTTGCAGAAGCCCGGGGTGTCCTCGTAGGCGGTCAGGCCGTCCACCGCCTCGGGCGGCACGTGGGTCTCGCCGCGCCAGAGATGATACATGCCGGTGATCCTGGCGATGTCCTCGTTGGACCTTGCTTCAGCTACAC
>JALZEG010000212.1 GCA_030862185.1 Actinomycetota bacterium | reverse complement strand
GGACGAGGTCACGGGCACGCGCCTCGAGCCGGAGTCCGCGCAGTTCCTCGTCTCGACCGCGCAGCTGATCGAGCAGGGGCCGGAGCTGTGGACCGAGGTGCGCGACGTCGCGCGGGCCGCGATGTCGCTGCCGGAGCTCGAGGTCACGGCGACCGAACCGAACCTGAAGTGGTTGTGCCCGATCGACAAGGTCGCGTCGCTCAAGGACTTCCTCGCGTTCGAGGACCACGTCAAGAGGGGCGCGCAGCGGCGCGGCGCCTCCGTCCCCGACTACTGGTACGAGGCGCCCGTCTACTACAAGGGGAACCACCGTGCGGTCATCGGCCCCGACGCGACGTGCCCGTGGCCGTCGTACACGAACAGGCTCGACTTCGAGCTGGAGCTCGCGCTGATCGTCGGCCGCCGGGGCCGCGACGTCGCGCGGGAGGACGCCGGCGAGTACGTGTTCGGCTTCACGATCTTCGACGACTTCTCCGCGCGCGACGTGCAGGCGAAGGAGATGAGCGCGGGGCTCGGCCCGGCGAAGGGCAAGGACTTCGGGAACGCGCTGGGCCCCTGCATAGTGACGGCGGACGAGGTGGGGACGGAGCCGAACCTCGAGATGATCTGCCGCGTCAACGACGAGGAATGGGGCCGCGCTCGCTCTTCTGACGCGAAATGGCGTTGGGCGGACATCATCGCCCACGTGTCGGAGGCCGAGGACATCTGGCCGGCCGACGTCTACGGCTCGGGAACGCCGGGCGGCTGCTGCGGCGTGGACCAGGGCCGCGAGCTGAACCCGGGAGACGTGGTCGAGCTGGAGATAGAGAAGATAGGAGTGCTGCGGAACACGGTTGGTCGCCCGCCCGCCCCGCCGGGTCCTCGCTAGGTTTTCACCCACCTGGGGGACGGAGACTGCCGTCTCTTCAGCGAACCAGTCTCGCGTGAAGAAGCTCCTCGCCCCGGTTGCTGTCGTCGCGCTCGCCGCCGGGTTCGGCCACGTCCCGGCCACGGCCCTCGGCGCGGCCTCCGACAACGTCGAGTACGTCACCACGATCCCGCTCGAGGCCGGGACTTGGACCACCGGCAAGCTCCACGGCGGCTACTTCTACGCGTCCGGCATGAAGAGCTTCACGATCTACGACGTCTCCGAGCCCGAGAGTCCGCAACTCGTCAGCCATACGCCGACCGGGCTCCAGTTCATCAACGAGGACATCGACACGAACGGCGAGATCCTCCTGGTCACCGACGAGCGACTGCGCGGCATCCTCCAGGTCTGGGACGTGTCCGACAAGGCGAACCCGTCGAAGCTCGCCGAGGTCGAGGGCATGGTCGACCACACGTTCGCGTGCGTGCTCGACTGCACGTGGGCCTACGGCGGCGGCGGCGACATCGTCGACCTGCGCGACCCGGCCCACCCGAAGCCCGCGGGACGGTGGCACGAGGAGATGCCCCCGCTGTGGGGCTTCGACACGTACGAGGTCTCGCCGGGCGTCGTGATCACCGGCTCGAAGATCATGTATCTCCTCGACGGCCGCAAGGACCCCGCGAACCCGAAGGTCCTCGCGCAGGCGACGACGGCCGACCAGCGGACGATCCACTCTCTGAAGTGGCCCCGGGGGGGAAAGGACCGGTTCCTGCTCGTGCAGAGCGAGACGTCGCCGAAGCCGCAGTGCGACGACCGCTCCGGCAAGTTCATGACGTGGGACATGACGAGGTGGCGCACGCGCAAGACGTTCACGATGATCGACGAGTACCTGCCGCCGCCGGGCAACTGGGCCGACCACAACCCTGGTGTGAACGCGCTCGGGTGCTCGGCGACGTGGTTCCAGCACCACCCGTCGTTCCGCAACGGGGGCCTGGTCGCCGGCGCGTTCTTCGACCACGGGACGCGCTTTCTGTGGATCGACGCCGCGGGGCAGATCGAAGAGGTGGGCCACTACATGCCGTACGGGGGCTCGAACACGGCGACGTACTGGATCACCGACGAGATCGTCTATTCGGTCGACATCACGCACGGCATCGACGTGCTGCGGTTCACGGGGCGAGAGGACCTGCAGGACTAGGCCCGGCTTGCTAGATTCCGTGCGGCAAGTCGGGCGGAAACCAAGGAGGAAACATGCGGCGGAGGATGAAGCTCGCCCTCATGGCGGGGGCAGTGGCGGCGATGGCGGTACCGGCGACCCCGGCACGGGCGTCGATCTGCAACAGCGACCCGCAGGTGATCTGCCAGGCGTACTACCTGGCCACGGGCCTGATGTGCAAGGTCTTCGGCCCACCCTGCGCCACCTGATCATGCACCTGCAGCACCAAGGGGGGAGCCCCGCGAGGGGCTCCTTTCGCGTCGAGTCCGCATCCTGTCGCGCTATCCGCGACGCGTTGC
>JALZEG010000202.1 GCA_030862185.1 Actinomycetota bacterium | reverse complement strand
GCCACGCCCGCCGCGGCCGCAAGCACCGCGACCGCGACCCGGTCGGCGCGCGTCGACCCGAAGACGAGGGCGCGGGCGCGGCTCGCCATCACGACGGAGGCTCCTCTCCCCCGGAGCATCCGCAGCCGCACAGGCAGTTCGACTTGCAACCGCACGTGCCGCCGCACCCCGTGCACTTGCAGTCGTAGCAGAGCTGGTAGCCGAGCGTGCACGTCCCGCAGCACAGCTGGCAACAGACCCAGTACCCACTCGAGTAGATGCACCCCGCGCAGCCGTCGGCGGTGGTGCAAATCGTGCATCCACTGGGGCACCCGTTGCTCGGGCACGTCTTCCCCCGGCAGCTACAGCCGCCGCATCCCGGGAACGAGCACGAGCACGCGGCGTGGGCCGACGGAATACCCCAGAACATCCCCAACGACATCCCGGCGACGGTTCCGGCGATCGTCTTCAGTCCCTTTCCGAGAGCCTTGCGACGGCTGATCTTCCTGGCAAAGTCCTCGGTTATGTGACTGATTCGAGTGTCGACTCCGTCCAATCGCTGTGTCATGGCGACCCTCCCACCGTCATCCCCCTGCGCCTACGCCTGCCCGACCGTCTCCAGAGCGCGTCCACTCACGTGCAGGAGCAACTCCTCCACGGTGCGTTCCATGTCCGACTGCTGTCCGATGGCGCGCGCCACGCGCACGACCCCTTGCGCGTCGATCCCGAACGCGTACGGGATCACGTGCATCCGGTACAGGCGCGACGTGACGTCTCTGTCGACGTGCGCGAGCGACAGCGAGGTGTTCCGGTACGCGTCGAGCGCCCAGACGAGCTCCGGCTTCGCGTCGGTAGCCGCGACGACGCGCACTCCGCTCTCGACCAGCCGGGAGGCCAGGGCATCGAGCGCCGCGAGCATCTCGGTGCAGATCGCGCAGTGAGGGTCTGTGAACATGATCAGGCTTGGTCGTCCGACCGGGTCGAACGTCCGCACGTCCTGCTGCTCTTCGCCGAGCGCGGGCCCGTACTCGAACGATGGCGCGGCCTCGCCGACCTTAAGGCCGCTCTCGTGCCGCTCGGTCGTCCTGCTCAGGTTCAGCAGGTACGCGAGCTGCCGGTAGACGATCACGACGAGCACCGCGAGGCCGATCAGAAGCACCCACGCGACGAACGCGACCGGCAGAGGCATAGTGATCATGCGCCACGCTCCTTCTGGACGATCTCGACAGCGCGTGCCGCCTGCGCGCTGGCGAAGGCGAACAACGCCGCGACCACGACGACCATTGCGGTTCCGGCAGAGACGGGGTCGTACGTCGCTTCTACCGCGGGGTTCCGAGTCAGGACGAACGCCGCCGCGGCAGCGAGAACGGCGGCGCGGGCGAGCGCCGCGGGACCGAATCGCGAGTTGGTCAATGCGCCGAAGCAGCGGCACGCGACGTTCCTGCCGCCCCACATTGCCACCGCGGTCACGAGCACGAAGGCGATCGTCAGCGCGAGCACGAGCGAGTCGACGAGCGTGACCCAGGCCCCGACGATGCTCAGGACGCCGAGACCCAGCTCGGCCGCGGACGTCGCCACCGCCAGCGGCCGCGACCACCGCTCCGGGACGCCGATGCCCGCGAGCGTGCGCGAGAACGAATCGAGGTCGGCGATCTTCGCGGCGCCCGACGCGAGGAGGACGGCCGCGAGCACGGCCCGCGTCGTCAGCACGGCCGCCGTCAGAGCGTCCACGATGACCTCATGCATTCGCCCCCGCGTGCTCCAGCGGCACTACGCGCGCCAGACGCCACATGTTCAAGAGGACCTCTTCAGCGCTGACGACCCCGCTCGAGCGAACGATGCCGTCCGGCTGGACGACGAAGACGAACGGCATCACGCGAACGTTGTAACGCCAGTAGAGATCGTCGTCCACGGAGACGACCGGCACGTCGAGCTTCAGCGCCTGCGCCGTGCGTACGGTCACGTTCTCGTCGACGCGGCTCAGCAGCAGGATTTCCAGCTCGTCGCGCTGGGCCTCGAGCCTCTGCAGCGCCGCGACCACTCCGGGGAACTCCACCAGCGTGTAGTCGCCGAAGACGAGCAGCTGCCACTTCGAGCCGTGCGGGACGCGCCGGGGGCGGCCGGTCGTGTCCCGCAGCTCCCACTCGGGTGCGGACATTCCTTCCAGAAGACCGTCGCGCAGGCGGCCCAGCGGGCTGTCCAGACGAAGCGTGGCGAGGCGGAGCAGCGCGAGACCCGCGAAGGCCGCGACCAACAAGGTGCCCACGACGAAACCGCCTACGAAGAGACTCGCCACCGCTCCTCCGCCCCTATCCCGCGAGAAGAGTAAAGCGAGCGATCGAATCGAGTCAAGTTCGAATTTTCAGCGGGGGTTCACTCGTCGGGAGAGGGCGTCGGCCGCAAAGCAGCGACCGGCCCCGACCGATACCGCGGTGCGAAGGGGCGGCCCGCTCCCCGACAGGTGCACCAGCAGAGGGACACAGCCGGGCTCCGACACGATGAGCCCGCCGTGGAATTGCGTTCCACTCCGCGAAGTCAGCGGCGTTCCTTCGGGGCAGGCCGAGAACGTGACGGCGGGCTGGCCTCGGTCGACGCGCCCCGGGTCGAGATTGCCGGGATCGTATGCGAGGGACGCGCGGGCGGCGGCTCGCGGCGCGACCTCGACGGTGACGGTCTGGCTGCTCGCGACGACGACGAGGATCTTCACGACGTGGTGCCGGCCGCCCCCGGCGAGCCCGCGGGGCCGGTAGCCCGAGTAGCCGGACGCACCGACGAAAGCGATCGGGCCGACGACGAGGCTGCGCGAGCGCCATCCGCCCCCGAGGCGGCCGTAGACGCGGCTCTCGCACGACCGGCCGAAGAGGGCGCGCGAGCGGGACGCTGTGGGCGCGGCTTCGGGTTCGCTGCCGGAGCCGCTACAGCCTCCCAGGCCCCCCGTAATCGTGACGGCGATCAACGGCAAAAGCCAAGCCCGAGCAGGTTCGGACGTCACACAGCGGCGTGCGCCGGGGTCACCGCGACGGAGCTGCATGCGGAGACCTTTCCCCTCCCTCTGCCGGTATGGGAACCGGGTCAAGCGCGATATCGAATTGAGGTCCAAGGAAACGGAAAAGGCCCTTTGACCAGGGCATTTTCATTGTGGACCAGAGGAGATTCGAACTCCTGACCTCACCCGTGCGAGGGGTGCGCTCTACCAACTGAGCTACTGGCCCGCCTCGTCATCCTAACGGGCCGGGTACTCCCCAAACCCCTCGTCGGGGGCC
>JALZEG010000201.1 GCA_030862185.1 Actinomycetota bacterium | reverse complement strand
CGCCCCCGACGGCTACGACTCCTGCAAGTCGCGCGTCGCCGTGAAGATCGTGCGCAAGGGCCGGGTGATCGAGCGCGTGAAGACCCGGCCCTCCGGCAGGTTCCGGGCCGAGCTCCCGCACGAGGGCGGCCGCTTCCGGGCCGTCGTGCCGCAGGTCCAGGTGGACGACACGAACATCTGCGCGCGAGCGCGCTCGAGGGCCCGCAGGATCTGACGGCCCGCGCCGGTACCCTCCCCGGATGCCGAGCGCCTTCTTCGAAGGAGCCCTCGCGGGCTACGGCATCGCGATCCCCGTAGGCGCCATCGGGGTCCTGCTCGTGGACCTCGCGATGCGGCGCGGCTTCGGGCCGGCGGCCGCGGCCGCGACCGGAGTGGCGACCGCCGACCTCGTCTACGCGCTCGTGGCGATGCTGTTGGGCGCGGCTATCGCGGAGACCGTCGAGTCCTTCCAGGACACGTTGCGGATCGTGTCGGCCCTCGTTCTGCTGGGGATCGCCGCGCTGTTGCTGGGCTCCGCGCTGAGGAGCCGCGCTCCCGCCTCCGAGGTAGCCGCGGTCCCGGCCGGCGGCATCGTCGCGACCTACGCCCGCTTCGTCGGGCTGACGATCCTGAACCCCGCGACGATCTCGTACTTCGTCGCGTTGATCGTGGGGCTCGACCGAGGCGATGCGACCGCGGCCGACAAGGTGCTGTTCGTCGTGGGTGCGTTCCTGGCGTCGCTGTCGTGGCAACTGTGGCTCGCGGCGCTGGGCGCGTTCCTGCACAAGCGGATCCCCGAAAGCGTGCGCTGGGTCTTCGGGGCGGCCGGCTCCGTCGTCGTCGCGGGCTTCGCCGTACGGCTCATCGTGGCGGGATGACCTCCGTCGCGATGACGTTGCCGTCGCCGTCCCGCGCGACGACCTCCCCCGTCGCGTCGGCCGGGAGGAACGCGAGGTAATAGTCGGCCTCGAGCGTCGTGCGCGGGTCGTAGTCCGTGAAGACGTGCGCGGAGACCGAGTTGCCATCGTCTAGCGACACGTCGACCGTCTGCGCGTCGGGGGCCGCGGCACCGAACACGATCGCAACCTTGGCCCCGAACATGTAGCTCCCGTGCTCGTACCTCGTGAAGAGCGGATCGCCGTAGTCGCGCACGTAGGCGGAAGAGGTGAAGCGGCGCCGCGTGCGTTCGACCTGGATCGTCAGCCGGACGTCGGCACCCGCAGCCAGACGAACGGCGGCAGCGCGCAGCCGCCACCTCGCGCCGCGAAACGACCCCTTCGCAACGTACGGGTACTCGGCGGCGCTGGTCGACCAGAAGCCGTACGGGCCCGCGGTCGACGCGGACGTGCCCACGGACTGATGCTGCGCGGGGCGCACGGCCGGCGGTGCGACGAGAGCTCCTACGCTCACGACCCCGCCGGCAACCAGCGCGAGCGCGACGACTCCGGCGCTCACCGCGTTTCGCACACGGCGCCGCCGCATCCGCCGCAGCGTCGCGTCGCGGTGTCCCGGCCGCGGGAGGACCGCATCCGCTCTCTCCGCCAGCGTCGCCGACAGGACCATCTCGACGTCGTTCATCCGCGGCCTCCGTCCATCTCCGCGCGCAGCACCTGGAGGCCGCGCGTCACCAACGACTTCACCGCCGACACCGAGCACCCGAGGACGTCTGCCGTCTGACGTTCGGAGAGGTCCTCGTAGTAGCGCAGCACGAGCGCGGCGCGCTGTCTGTGCGGGAGCTTCCGGAGCGCCTGCCACATCTCGTCCCGCGTCTCGGCCCCCGCCCCCGGCTCGACCGTCTCCTCGCGCGCGTCACGCCGTCGCAGGTAGTCGCGCTGCGTCCGGAGACGGCGGAGGTGGCCCCGCGCCAGGTTGAGCACCGTCGCCCTCAGATACGCGGGGAAGGCGTCTGGGTTCCGCAGGTCGTGGAACCGCCCGGCGACCCTGACGTAGGCCTCCTGGGCGATGTCCTGCGCCTGCTGCTCGTCGCCGGTCACGAGGAACGCGAGACGGACCGCCGACGCGACGTGCTCGGAGTACAGCGCCTCGAGCCGGCTCGTCCGTCCCATCCCCACCGCGGTGTCCGCCTCCATTACTAGGGAGACGCGACGGCGGCGCAGAAGGTTGCGGTCTAGTTCGCCGTCGGGTCGGCGCTCATCGTCGAGAGCATCACGAACTCGCCGCCCTTGCGCCGCAGGACGTCGCGCCAGAGGTGCTCCGGGTCGGGCGTGAACACGTCCTCGGCGCGCGCGTCCTCGATCACCCAGGCCCCCTCGTCGAGCTCGCTCTCGAGCTGTCCCGCCCCCCAGCCCGCGTAGCCGGAGAGTACCTTCGCGCGCTTCACGCCTTCGGTGACGATCCCGTCGGGGCCGGCGCCGAGCATCCCCACCGAATCGAAGATCAGGTTCCCGGCGAAGTCGCCGTGCTCGAACTCGCCCACGACGGCGACCGCACCCGGCTGCACCGGTCCACCGTGGTAGATGCGCGGGTCGGCGAGCGGGAGTGGCGCGAGCTCGTCGGCGGCGTCGGCGGCGATCAGCCTCGAGGGCCGGTTGACGACGAAGCCCAGCGCGCTGGACTCGTCGTGCTCCGCGAGGAGGACGACGGTCTGCCGGAACGGAGCGCCGAATATCCCGGCCCCCGCGATCAGCAGCTGTCCCCTGAGGCTGTCCATGGGTCGATCATGCCCGGACACGCTCCCGGGCGAAACGACCGCCCCCACGCGACGTTCGGTTTCGTCAGAAGGCGAGCAGGGCCTCGAGCGCCCGGTGATCCGAGTAACGTGTGCTCCAAGCAGGATCCTGGTAGTAGCCGCGGTCGGTGCCGGCCGAAAGCACCGTGGTGCCCAGGATCGATGCGTCCGTTACCGGCATCCCCGTTGAGCTCTCTCTACGGATCCACATGAAGTCGATCCGATTCTTGCCGCTGGTGCAGAGCCCCGGCTGGTCGGTCGCCTCCAGGTTGGAGTACGTCCACTCCCAGCAGAACTGATCTTCCGGATCGTCGTAATGCTTCCATCGTACGACGTCGAGGTAGGCCCCCGCGAAGTCGTTTCCGGGTTCGGGCGTGCAACCGTCCGTCCGTTTCGTCGGCACCGGTACGGACCACGACCTGTACCAGTCGTCGAGACAGACCTCGCGTCGGCGGGGGCGGTCTGTGACTTCGCCTCCGGTCTTGAAAGCGGCCTCGTTGTAGTCACCGCTGACGACCGTCAAAGGCCGTGAATCGAAATGGCTGTCGAGGTCCGCTTCCGTCTTGTCGAGCGCGGCTTGCAGGCACATCAGCGTGTTGTTCGAGATGTCGTTCGGGTAGTGCACCGCTGCGCTGACCAAGATCCGGCCCGCGATCGGGGTCCCCGTGAGGTCTTTCTCCTGGAGAGCGACCGCGACGTCCTTGCTGGTTTGCACCGTCTTGGGGTCGCACTCGCCGTTGACGTTCTCCGTCCGGAGGAAGCGGTGCCCTGCGAGCTTGGCGAACTTGTCGTAGTGCCAGACGACCATGTTGTTCCCACAGTCCATGAGGATCTCCCGGTTGGCCGGGTCGGTGCAGTCCGTGCCCTTGTCGCTGTGTACCTCTCCCCATCTGCCGACGTCGGTGCCGGTCGCGGCCGCGAGCTGGTCGAGGACGACGTCCTTCTTGATGAACGGGACCTCGAGGATGTTGACGACGTCGGGCCGGTACTCCTTGTCCGCGAGGCGCTGAAAGAACGTCTTCCACTCGCCGGTGCAGGTCTTCCGCTGCGTGCACTTCACCAGCGCGAGGCTGACGTTGAAGACCTTGAACTGTCCAACGGTCGTCGCGGGCGGCGCGGCAGCCGCCGTCGTCGGCGGTGCCGGGCCGGCGAGCGCTGCGGTTGAAAGGCCACCAAACAGCAGGGCAAGGGAGAGCGCCAGGCGTAACCGCATATTCGCCTCCTCTTCGCATCGGTAGTTGCTCGCGCGCGTACCCGACGGGGAGGCGCGCTAACGCGAAGAGGCAGGAAGCGGTGCTGCCGTTACGCGACTGTTACTACTCCTACTCCTCGGGCTCCTCGGGGGTGTCGAAGAACGTGCAGCCCGGCGGGTCGCGGAACTGCGGGTCGTTGCGGTCGTACGTCGCGCATGGCGCGAGCTGACCCGACTTGAACGGGTTGTTCGGGACCGGCAGCGATCCGCCGCTCGCGCAGTCCGGGAGCCCCGTCGGGTACATCGTGTTGTGCGTCACGGCGTCGTCCGCACCGGTGTTCTCGACCCAGCAGTTTCCCTCGCCCTGGTCGTCCCACCAGAAGTCGACGCCGTTGAGGTCGACGAGGCCGCGCGTGTTCAGGCTCATCACGTTGCCGGTGTACTTGTTGAAGTGCGAGGTGTCCCACGCCTTCGACGGGTCCTCCTCGTTGCGGAACGGGCCCGGCACGCTGAAGAGCATGAAACCGGCCCGCCAGTTGTCCCACACCTTGTT
>JALZEG010000180.1 GCA_030862185.1 Actinomycetota bacterium | reverse complement strand
CCCGCCTCCGGGATCACGACGAGCCGCGAGCCGCCGATGTGCTCGTGCATCTTGCGCGACAGCTCCGGCGGCGTCAGCGCGTCGTTCTCGCCGACCACGATCAGAGTCGGGACGTCGATCGACGTGAGGTCCGGCGTCGAGTCGGGCCGTCCCTTCATCGCCTCCAGCGCGCCGGCGTATCCCGCGGCGGGGTTCTCCATCAGCGAGCGCACCGTCGCGACGACGTCCGGCTTCTTCTCCCGCGTCGGCTCGCCTAGCAGCGCGCCGACCAGCCCCTCGGTGAGCGCCCCCGGCCCCTGCTCGCGCACGATCCCCTGCTGGTTCGTCCGCTTCTCGATGGCTTCCGGTGCGTCGGCCTCGGCCCGCGTGTCGGCGAGCACGAGAGCGGAGACGGCCGGCCGGTACTTGCGCAGGAACGCGAACGCCACGTAGCCGCCGAGCGACAGGCCGGCCAGCACGACGCGGTCGATGCCAAGCTCGTCGAGCACCGCCTTGAGGTCGCCGGCGAACGAGTCCACCGAGTATCCGGAGGCGTCGTCGGGCGCGTCCGAGGCCCCGAACCCCATCAGGTCGGGCGCGATGAACCGCCACCGGTCGCCCAGCGACTCGAACTGCGGCTCCCACATCTGGGCGCGCAGCGGGAACGCGTGGACGAGCAGTACCGGAGTGCCGGCGCCGCCGGTGTCGAGGTACTCGATGCGCCTGGAGTCGACGGTGACGCTTGGCATGGGGGCCTCCCGGAAAGAGGAACGTCGGTCGACCCGAGCCTAGGCCCCCGCGGAGCGTTCCGGATCCACGACCGACAGCCGCGGCGCCCCGCTCTCGCTCGTCTCGCAGGGGACGTGGATGGTGAATGTCGTGCCCTCCGACGAGCTCGCCACGTCTATGCGCCCCTTCATCGCCTCGACGAGCTGGCCGACGACGAACAGCCCCAGACCCGCCCCCTCGCGCTGCGCCGCCGTCTCGTCCACGCGCGTGAACGCGTCGAAGAGGTCGTCACGCTTGTCGGCCGGGATCCCCGGCCCGTCGTCCTCGACCTCGATCACGATCCCGCCGGGCTCGGCCGCCGCCGTCACCGACACCCGCGACCGCTTCGGCGTGTACTTGTAGGCGTTCTCGACGAGGTTCCGCACGATCTGCGAGGCGCGTGCGGGGTCGAGCACGCAGGTCAGCGGCTCGACGAACACCTCGAGGGTGTGGTCGCGGCGCTTCGACGCGGCGGCCTCGACGGCCTGCTGGATCGTGTCGCGCAGGTTCGACGCGTGCGGGTGCAACGTGAGCTTGCCGCCCTGCAGCTGCGACGTGATGAGGAGGTCGTCCACGAGCCGGGCGAGCTGCCGGCCCTGCTGCGCGGCCATGTCGAGCAGCCCGCTCCGTTGCTCCGGCGTCAGGCTCTCGGCGCGCGTCCGGACGGTGTCGAGCCCTCCGATGATCGCGGTCAGGGGGCCGCGGATCTCGTGCGACGTCACGGCGAGGAAACGGTCCTTGAGACGGTCGAGCTCGGCGAGGCGCAGGCTCTGCACCTTCAGCGCCTCGCTCTGCGAGTGCCAGTTCTCGGCCATCGATCCGGTCACCCCCGCGATCAGGAACGACAGGCACATCACGAACACGTACGTCGAGTAGTCGAAGGTCTCGTCGCGTAAATCGGCGACGTGCGCGGTCTGCAGCGCGAAGAAGACCGCGACGGCCGCCGCGGCGGCGACGGCGCCCTTGAAGCGGTAACGCAGCGCGCCTTCCATCGGGACGACGAACAGCAGCGCCCACGTCGCGTACGGGTCCTCGAAAGAGAAGACCCACACGATGCCGGCGATGACGATCGCGTCGAACGCGAACGCGCAGTGGCCGAGCCGTCGCTGCGTGGGTGCGGTCTCCACGCGTCCCTGGACGCCCCAAATGACGAGGTTCCCGATCGCGAGCGCGGAGATGAACGTCCACGCGGCGATCTCCGTCGCGCGGCTGGGGTAGCCCTCTTGCAGCGCGATCGAGAGGGCACCGAACGCGGCCCCGAACCACCGGACCCTCGTCATGCCCCGCTCGAGACGGCGTAACTCGGTCAACCTGGCCATTGTCGGTTTATCGACCGCAATGTAGCGCGAAAGAAGAGGCCCCCGGCGGGCCGGGGGCCTCTTCGTCTGCTTTGTCGGGAATCCGGCGCCTACGCCGCCCTGCGGATGGGCTTGTCCGTGTTGCGGCCGAGGATCTCGGCGACGTGCTCGAAGACCTTCGGCGTCGCGTATCCGGCGGCCGAGATCATGAGACCCGTGCCGATGTAGGCCATCAGCTCGTTGCGGACGGGGATCTCCCACTGGGCGAAGACCGAGAACTCGAGCGCCCACGCTACGAGAGCCCCGAGGGCCAGCGTGAGGACGGAGACGACCTTCGAGAGGTCGACGTACTCCGTGACCATGTCGACGAGCTTGAACGTCCCGATCCCGAGCAGAACAACGATTGCGAACTCGTGCACCTTGCACCTCCGGCTATCAGGACGGCCGTTCCGTCCTGTGCGAATGGTTGGACGCCGCACGGTCGCCGCGGTTACCGGGCGGCGCAAAATAGCCCGGAAGGACTATTGGCTCGGAAGGGGCGGAGGAGGAAACTTCCCCGTAGGGCGGGGGTCCAGTCGCATTCGCCGCCGCAGCCATCCGACGCACTGCCCGCGCGTCGGAGATCCCCGCCCTCTTTTTTCCTCTCTCGCGTTTAGCCGCGGCCGTCCGACTGCACCGTCACCGGGAAGCTCACGCGCGCGACCTCGTTGTCGTCGAGGGTGAACACGATGCGGTAGTCGTCGGCGGAGTACTGGAAGTCCAGGTCCGCGACCTCGTCCTCCAGCCTCTCGACGTGCTGTCGCGTCGCGATGTGGAGCTCGCGCGGAAGGCTCTCGTAGATGACGCCCCCGCCCGGCCCCTCGAGCCGCCACTGCTCGGTGAAGGTGCCGTGGTCGTCCGTCCAGCCGCGCATCACCAGGAACGCGCCCGCGCGCCCCGGCTCGTCCTGCAGGAGCACCTGGTTCTCCAGGTGCGGGTGGAGCTTGCCGCCGCGGACCATGAACAGCTCTCGGTCGATCACCTTGGCGTACTGCAGGCGCGCTCCCATTGCCCCCCTTATCTTTCCGCTGCGTATTGCGTGATGCGTACCCCGAAGTCCTCGAGCTCGCGCCGCAGGGTGTCGAGGCCCGCGGCCTGCACCGGCGCGAGCACGCCGCGGCCCGAGTACTCGTCGTCTGCCATCGTCGTCGCGGCCGTGGCCAGGGTCCGGCCGGTGAGCCCGTAGACGTCCGTCCCGGTCAGCGCGACGTTGCGCCATGCTCCGTCCGCCGCCGTCGCCTCGGCCAGGATCGTCCAGCGTCCCCGGGCACGGGCCGCGTCGCCGGGCCCCTCGGGAAGGCGGTCGATCAGCTTCCGGGCGGCCGTTCTCACGGCGTCCGAGGACAGCAGCGCCGCCGCGGCCGGCATCGCCGCCTTCATGGCAAGCCGCTGCCACGTTCCGGCAGTGGAGTAGGTGCGGAAGGAGCTCACCTTCACGTGGAGCGGCGCGAGGTGACAGATCGCGAGGGGGAAAGACACGCTCGCCTGCGGGCCGAGCGGCGGGGGCATGGGGGCCCAGCGAGTCTCCTGCGCGGTCCTCACCCACTGCGTCTTGCCGTCGACCGTCCACCGCCCCTTCGAGGGCACGATGCCCAGGACGGAGCGCAGCGTCCCCGCGGACGCCTGGCTCGGGAACGCGTACGTCAGCGCGATCTCCGGCAGGTGCAGCCCGTCGGCTGCCAGGGTCGTCGCGACGTCGCCCGGGACCTCGTCGAAGCCCATCGCGGGCGCCATCGCGATGCCCGCGCGCAGCGCGTCCTCGTGCCGCTCGCGGATGAGCCGCTCTACGAACGGACCTTCGCCCGCGGAGTCCACGTAGTGGACCCCGGCGCGCAGTGCGGCCTCGACCGCGGTCCCGCCGAGCTCGAGGAACGGTCCGACGCACGTGACGAGCACCCTCACGTCGGCCAGCGCGTCGGTGAGCGCGTCGACGTCGTCCGCTGAGACGACCCGCGCGTCCGCGGCCCCCGTGGCGCGCGCGAGCTGGTCGAGCTTGTCCCTGTTGCGTCCTGCGACAACGAAGTCGGCGCCGCGGTCGGCGAGCGCGCGAGCGGTGATCTTGCCGGTGTACCCCGTAGCGCCGAACAAGAGGATGTCGGGCATGTCTTTCGAGCCTACCCTTACGCCATGCCGGTCACCGTCCACCTGATCCGCCACGGACAGGTCGAGAACCCGAAAGGCGTCATCTACGGGAGGCTCCCCGGCTACCACCTCTCCGAGCGCGGCAAGCGCCAGGCGCGCGCAGCCGCGCTGCACCTCGCGGAGGCCGACCTCGCCACGGTATGGGCGAGCCCGCTGGAGCGCGCGCAGGAGACCGCCGCGGAGATAGCCGAGCCGCACGGGCTCGAGGTCGTGACCGACGACAGGTTGATCGAGAGCGGCAACACCTTCGAGGGGGTGGGGCGAACGGTGTGGCACCTGTTCAGCAACCCCGCGCACTGGTGGCGCTTCCGCAACCCACTGAAGCCGTCCTGGGGCGAGTCGTTCGCGGAGATCAGGGTGCGCACGATGTCGGCGATCACCGACGCGGTCGCCGGCGCCGAGGGCCGGGAGGTGGCGATCGTGTCGCACCAGACACCGGTGCTCGTCGCGCGGCTCGCGCTGGCGAAGCGGCGGGTCCCGCCGTGGCTCGCGGGAGCGCCGTGCCAGACCGGGTCGGTCTCGACTCTCGTCCTCGACGACGGCGTCGTGCTGTCGGCGTCCTACTTCTCGGCCGAGGCTACGGGCTCCTGAGGATCGGCGGGCCCGGCGTCGTCTTCCGCGGCCGGCACGGCGTCGAGTAGTGGCGAGGAGCACACGGGGCAGATCGGGGTGCTGTCCGCGTCCACGTAGACCGTGCGTTGACACACCGTGCAGAAGCCCTCCAGCGCCATAGGGGAACGGTAGCCTGCCCCGGTCGAAAGCGAAACAAGAAGATCTTGGGAGACTTCGTTTGAGCGCTGCCTACGACGCGGTCGTGATCGGTGCGGGCCACAACGGGCTGACGTGCGCGGCCTACCTCGCCCGCGCGGGGCTGTCCGTGCTCGTGGTCGAGAGGACCGACCGGATCGGCGGCGCGTGCGTCACCGAGGAGCCGTGGCCGGGATTCCGCATCTCGACCGCGTCCTATTCGCTGTCGTTGCTGGAGCCCGCGATCGTGAAGGAGCTGGGGCTCGAGCTCGACGTCCGGCTGAAAGACCCCGAGCTGTTCGCGCCGTTCCCCGACGGAGGCGGTCTGGTCCTCCCGGTGGATCCCGCCGCGCGCCACGAGGCGATAGCGCGCGTCTCGTCGCACGACGCCGACGCGTACCCGCGTTTCGCGGAGCTGTTCGAGGAGGCGTCGCGCCGGCTGCGTCCCCTGCTGGCGTACCCGGCGACGCGCAAGCAGGCCCGGCGCGCGTTCCGGCAGTCGGAGGTCGAGGGCCTTTTCGCAAAGACCGTCGACGGCTCGATCGCGGACGTGTGCAAGGAGCACTTCGAGTCCGAGCTGATGCAGGGGCTCATGGCGTCGCAGGGCATCATCGGCTCCGCCGCCGGTCCCCGCACTCCGGGGACCGCGTACGTCTACCTGCATCACGCGTTCGGCCTCGCGGCGGGCGGGCCGGGCGCGTGGGGCTTCGTGCGCGGGGGCATGGGCGCGATCACGGGAGCGCTCGCGGACGTGGTGCGCGCTGCCGGGGGAGAGATTCGCACCGAGGCCCCGGTCGCGCGCGTCAAGTTCGAGGCGCGCCGGCGCGTCGCCGGCGTCGTGCTGGAGTCGGGCGAGGAGATCGAGGCGCGCTCGGTGTGCTCGAACGCGGATCCCAAGCGGACTCTGAGCCTGCTCGCCGACGCGGCGCTGCCTCCGGAGTTCCTCGAAGACGTCGGCCTGCTGCCGACCGAGGGCACGGTCGTGAAGGTGAACTGCGCGCTCGGGGCGCTGCCGCGCTTCCGCGGCATGGGCGACGCGACGGAGCCGGGTCCCGAGCACCTCGGCACGATCACGATCTCGCCGTCGATCGACTACCTCGAGCGCGCCTGCACCGACGCGGCGGAGGGACGGCCGGCGCGCGAGATGTTCTGCGAGGCGTGGATCCAGACCGCGTCGGAGCCGGACCTCGCGCCGCCCGGCAAGCACACGCTCTCGGTGTTCGCTCAGTACGCCCCCTATACGCTGGCGGAGGGGACGTGGGACGAGCGGCGCGAGGAGATCGGGGACCTGGTGCTGGCGACGCTGGAGACCTATGCCCCCGGGATCACGAACCTCGTCGAGGGCCGCATGGTTCTGGGCCCCCCCGACCTCGAGGCGCGCTTCGGCCTGACGGGGGGCAACATCTTCCACGGCGAGATCCTGCCGGACTGGCTGTTCGACAAGCGCCCGGTGTCGACGTGGCACCGCCACCGCTGGCCGGTCGCCGGCCTGTACCTGTGCGGCTCGGGGGCACACCCCGGCGGCGGCGTGTGCGGGGCGCCGGGCCGCAACGCGGCGAGAGCCGTGCTGGAGGACTTCGTGGCCGCGGGCGCGTAGCCGTCACTCTCGGCAGCGGTTTGCATACGCGCCGCTGCGGGTATCTCCCCCGAGCATTGGAAGCAGACCCTGACGGGGAGGTGAACAAAGCATGGGTATCGGTGCAAGCCTCTTCCTGATCGCCGTGGGCGCGATCCTGGCGTGGGCCGTCGAGGTCGAGGTCTCCGGGCTGGAGCTCGAGACCATCGGAGTGATCCTCCTCGTCGTGGGAGCCATCGGACTCGTGATGTCGATGCTCTTCTGGAGCAGCTTCGCCCCGTTCCGGCGGACGGAGGACCGCACGGTCGTCCGCGACCGCGAGATCGTCTAAGAGCACGAACGAAAAAGAGGGGCGGCCTCCCGCCCGCCCCTCTCTCGCGTCCCGAACCCTCTAGCTCTTCCACCTCACCGTGTTGAGCAGCATCTGGTAGCCGGAGTACGTGAGCGCGTAGTCGGCGAGGCCGAACGGGTGGTCGAACTTCTCCGTCGGCATCGGCAGCAGCGCGCCGATGATCCGGATGCGGCCCCCGTGGTACTTGATCTCGCCGTAGGACACGTTCGAGAACTGGCCGGTGGTGGCGACAGCGCGCTGCTTGCCCTTTGCCTTCAGCCAGTTCGAGTGCCTCACGAACCACACCGGCGAGTTGTACGCGTCGTCGCCGTCGGGCGTCTGGATCGAGATGCCGAGCGGGACCGGCTCGTACGTCTGCCGCCGCCGCACCTCGTCGCCCTCCATTCCCTCGGCCGCGCCCGGCTGGTTGATCTTCTTCGACAGGGGATCGTCGTAGGTGCTCTCCTTCGCCGCCGTCGCGAAGTTCACGTAGCCGGCGTAGGCCTTCAGCGACGCGACGCTGCCCTTGCGGACGATCCTCATCGCCGGGAGCATCTTGAGCGCCCTGTCGGTCAGCACCAGGTTCCCGTCCTGGCGCGTCACCCATTTGCGGAGCTTGCGCGCGATCGGCTTGTAGACCTTGTTCGTGATCACGATCGTGTCGTAGCGCCGCTTCCACGCGTTCGTCGACTTGATCTTCGCCGCGCTCAGCCTGCCGAGGCGCGGGCGCGTGAACCTCTTGAGGTCCTTCCAGAAGTTCATGTTCGTGGCGCGGTAGCCGATCTGACCGGGATCCGGCCAGCCCTTCTCCTTCGTGAAGTCGATGTCGCCGGTGAAGATCCCCGCGGCCTGCGCCGGGCCCTCGCCGTTGACGATCCTGACCCGGTAGCGCCCGGGGATCGGCAGGTTCGCGTGCAGCGCCTGGCCGGCCTGCACGTAGATCGGGGACTGGTTGAAGTAGGAGTTCACGACCTCCCAGTCCTCGCCCTGGGTCGTCGGCTCCGCGGGCTTCTGGCGTTCGAGGCGCGCCTCGCTCAGGGCGCACGGACCCACGCCCTGCGCGTTCGCGCACGTCAGCGTCACCGCGACGCCGCCGTTGTAGACGCCCTTCTTCGGGCCCTTCACGTTGAACTCGTGGGTGTAGTCGTTGGCCACCGAGAGCGTGATGTCGGAGATGTCCTTCTGCGGCGGCAGCTTCGCGAACTTCGGCGGCGCGACGAGCCTGTCCGTCTTCGCGGCGACGGCGCCCCGGTTGGACACGTACGCCACGCGGCCCTTCGTCCGGAACCTGTTGTTCTCGGGCAGAAGCGTGTAGTTGATCATCGAATAGACCAGCGACTTGTTGCCGTCGACGTGGAGCTGCTCGACGTCCTGGTCGTAGCAGGTCCCGACGCCGCAGTTGCTGAGGTGCGACAGCGACATCTCGTTGTCGATGCCGTCGGCGTTCAACCCGATGGGCGAGTCGATCCAGTCGCCCGCCGCGCCGGTGACCGTGTAGGCGATCGAGTCCCAGATCGTCCCCCACTGCACTCCGTAGACGCGCGGGTCGTCCGCGGGCGCGTCGTTGGGCTTGATCAGCGGCGACCACGCGAGGCGCTTCTCCGCGTCGCGCCACGCCCCCTTGACCGTCTGCAGGACACGCTGGTTCTTGTCGTACGGCCGCTCGGACCCTCCGATGAGGGTGAACGAGAAGGCGCGGTCGACGAGCTGACCGTGGAGGTCGATCCCGCCCGACCACTTCGGCTTGCCGTTGCGGTCCTTCGGCCCGATCCCCTGGAGGACCTTGCCAAACGCGCGCGTCTCGGGCTCCGACCACGGCGTGTAGGGACGGAACGTGAAGCCCTGCGCGGGCCAGTCGCGGTTGAGGTCGACGCCGTTGCCGTTGTAGCGCTGGAAGAACTGCGCGCCCGTCCCGCCGGCGCTCCGCTCGCCGCGCGACCATCCGTCGGGGTTCGGGTAGATGAAGAACACGGCGGACTGGTCGAGCGCCTCACCCGCGGTGACGGAGTTCTTCGGCGTCGCCTCCAGCAGCGGGTGGGGGATGGGCTCCTCGTTCGCGCACACCGGCAGGTCGCGGTCCTCCTCGCACGCGGCCCACGTCGCGAGGTCCTCCGCGGCCCTCGTGCCGCCCTCGACGCCGGCGCGCTCGATGCCGTGGATGGAGAGCGGGAACACGAAGTAGTCCTTCTGCGCGTCGCGCACCTGCTCGTCCGTGATCCGGACCATGTGGAGCGGGTGCTTCTCGCGCGTGACACCCTCGCCGTTCTGTGTCGACGCGGTCACGGGGAGACCCGCGGACTTGAACGCGTCGCACCCCTTCTTCGGGTCGTCCACCGGGAGGCCCCTGCAGTTGAAGTCCTCGTGCAGCGTGAAGACCTCGACGTAGCGCGGGTACATCTCCTCGAGGAACCTCAGCCCGTCGATCGTCTCCTGGAGCTGGAGGAAGTCGACCGCGCAGACGTTCCCCTTGGCGAACGGCGAGCTGCCGGGCTCCCCCTGGTTGCACCCGTGCGGGTCGGGGAAGACCCGCCCGTACGCCATGTAGTCGGTCTCGTTGGTGGCGACCGGCCGCGACTGCGCCGGTGTGAGCGAGCCGGCGACGGCCAGCCCCGCCACGAGAACGACGATTACCGCGACGCCGATGGTCCGTCGCATGCGAGCCCCCTTTGCCTTCCGGCCGGCCACCCCCGCCGGCCCGCGCCTCCCAAGGTACGCCTTCGGGCACGCCGGCGGGACGGGCGCTGTCGGGTTCGTGACCGAATCCCGGCCCGGACGTAGTCAACGTGGATAGCTGCATCGCGGTGCTGAGCGTGGGGGCGGTGCAGCCGGGCGTCTCGCCCGGTTCCTCGAGCCGAATCCTAGGCGGGACGGTCTCGGGCGCACCGTCCCCCACACCGCGTCTTTGTTCTGCGTGATCGACCAGAGCCACACCGGCTAGCCTTGCTTCGCCGCTGCAACCGCGCGACGCTTCGCGACGTCTGATCGCGCGACCGGTCGCAGCGAGCGGCCACAGTCATACGGAGGCAGAGATGTCGAGTGGTCGTTCCGCCCGCGGCCGGGCCCTTGCCGCGATCCTCCTCGCGCTGGCGCTGGTCGCCGCCGCGTGCAAAGACGACGACGATCCCGGCGCGGCCTCCGCGGGGCCGAGCGCGGCCCCCAGCCCGTCCGCGTCGGCACCGCCGGCGACGCCCAGTCCCGCGACCACCACCGCTCCGGTGCGGCTGTGGCTGACGCTCGAGGACTTCACCGGGCTGACGACGCGGCAGGCGCAGGTCACACCTCCGCAGTTCGCGACGGCGGCCGTGACCGAGCTGCTGAAGGGGCCGACGCAGTCCGAGGCGTCCAACGGGTGGGGGACCGCGATCCCGGCGGGTTCGCGGCTTTTGGGCATCGCCGTCGCAGGCGGCACCGCGACGGTCGACCTCAGCGGCGAGTTCGAGTCCGGCGGCGGCTCGTTGTCGGCGCGGATGCGCCTCGCGCAGCTCGTCTACACGCTGACCGAGTTCCAGACGGTCGAGCGGGTCGCGCTGGAGATCGACGGCCAGCCGGCGACGACGTTCTCCTCCCAGGGCATCGTGATCGACGCCCCGCTGACGCGCGCCGACTTCGAGGACCTCGTCGCGCCGATCGTCGTGCAGACGCCGGTCGCCGGCCAGCGGGTGACGAGCCCGGTGCGGATCTCCGGCAACGCCAACGTCTTCGAGGC
>JALZEG010000168.1 GCA_030862185.1 Actinomycetota bacterium | reverse complement strand
TCCATGGTGCAGATCCCCGGATAGCACTGGAACGCGAGCCGCGTGCCGTCGGGCGACCATGTGGGATTGCTGCCCTTGTGCAACCGCTGGACCTCTCCACCGCCTAGAGGAACCAGGGCGACGCGGGAGATGGGGTTCTCTGTTTTCACGTCGCGCCGACTCTGCCTGTCGAACGCGATCAGGGAATCGGCCGCAGGGGCGCTGGCTCGTGGCTCAGTTGGGCGCGGCGCGGCCTCCTCGGTCGCGGGTTCGCAGGAAACGAGCGCAGCCACACAAGCAAGCGCGCTGAACCACGCGAGAAGATGCCTCATGCCGGTAGGACGGTACCTGGAGCGGAATAGTTGTCCTGGAGTCGGCTCTGTCTTTATCAGCGCGCCCGGCAGGATTCGAACCTGCGACCGATGGATTAGAAGTCCATTGCTCTGTCCGGACTGAGCTACGGGCGCTTCACACCATTCTCGCAGGAGTCGGCCCCGGCGCTGCCGCGCCTGCGGCCCAGGAGGAGGACTCCGGTGCCGACGGCCGCCGCGTTCGTCAGCGCGCCGCCCGCGGCGAAGACGTTGTTGAACCCGACCGTCGCGAACCCGGCGATGCCCCCCGTCATCACGCCGATCCCCGCGGCGGCTCGCACCAACGAACCCCGCCGCACCGTCCGGCGCTCGCCCAGCCGCGGCCGCTCGAACCGGCCGAACGCGACCACGAGGGGGACGAGGAGGACGACGAGGATCGTGAGCCACACCGGCCGCAACAGCCACCACTCCGGCGACCCGCCCGCGGGCTGCGGGAACCCTGCGGGATAGAGCGTGAGGACCCCGACGAGCAGCGCCGTCAGGTGCCACAGGAAGACCGTCATGATCATCGCGTTCGCCGCGACGACCGTCCGCCACACGCGGCCCCCCTGGAGCCACCGCGTCACCCGGCGCCGCGCGAGCATCGCGGCCGCGATCAGCCAGGTGCTGTGGGCGACGATGCAGACGCTCGGCGGATCGTTGTTGGAGACGCGGCCGTCCGCGACGCCAACCATGCTCGTCGAATAGGGGCCGAGCTGGGTGAGCGCGACGAGCGCGAGCAGCGCCGTCGCGGCGACCACGAGCAGCTGACGCGGCGTCCGCTTCGTCAGCGTCCCGTCGCCGTAGAAGAACCCGAGCTGGTGCGCGAACAGCCACACGAATGCGAAGTTGAGGTAGCCGACCAACGGTATGTCGAACGCAACCCGCGCGACGTCGACGACGACCGCGGCTCCCGCCATCGCGACCGGAACGGCGACGCGGAACCGCTCGTGCAGGGCGAGCATCGCCGGTGCCAGCGCGATCACGATCAGGTACACGGCGATGAACCACAGCGGCTTGGCGACGATCGCCAGCGCGGGCTCGAGGCCCTCCGCAACCGACGGTGCAGCGGCGTTGAGCGCGACCGCCAGCGCGAGCCACGCCCCGATGAAGATCGCGCACGGCCGCATGAGGCGATCGACGCGTGCCGTTACGAACGCGAAGTAGTCGCCGCCCTTGCGCTTCGTCGCGCGCCACGACACGAGGTTCGAGAATCCGCCGACGAAAAAGAACAGCGGCATCACCTGCAGGACCCACGTGAGCATCCGCGCGGCCGGGACCTCGTCGAGCGCGCTCGCGCCGCTGAGCTCCGAGCCGCGGAAGTAGACGATCGCGACTAGCCAGTGGCCGAAAACGACGACCGCGATGCTGAGGGCGCGCAGGAAGTCGACGTACCTGTCCCTGCTCGCCGGAGTCGCCGCTGCGAACCGGTCCAGTGTCGCTGTTGCCGCCATCTCGAGCTCCTTTTCGCCGGTGTAGTTCCGTCTCTTCCATCGTCGGAGACGGCTGCTCGCGGCGATAGACGGAGATCGACTCAACGGGTCGGGGGAAGGACCCAATTCGGTCTGGGTACTTCCGGCGCACCCGTGCGACGAGGCTGGTCCGGCCCCCGGTGCTGTGTCACCCTGGCCGCGGTATGAGCGGGCTCGCGCAGCAGTCGAAGGAGCCGGTCGACGTCCGGTCCGGCATGGCCGCGCCCGAGCGGTCGCGGCGCATGCTCACCCGCGGGGTGCTCGTGTTCCGGTGGGTGTGGCTCGGGTGGATGTCGGTCGTCGCGCTGACGGACGCGGGGAACTACCGGAACGCGGCCCTGGCATGGGCGTCGATCGGCGTCGCGGGCGCCTGGACCGCGTGGGTGACGATGTCGTCGCGGCGGTGGGACCAGACGATGTTGTGGATCGACCTCGCCGTGTCCGCGTGGTTGATCGCGGTGTCTGCCCTCGTGGTCTTCGACGGCGAGGTGGTCCACCGGCCGTTCTTCGCCACCGGCTACCCGCTGACCGCGGCGCTGTCGTGGGGCGTTCGCCGCGGCCCCCGCGGCGGCCTCGCTGCGGGAGCCGCGCTCGGCCTCGTCCTGATCGCGACACGCCCGTTGAACGGAGTCCCGTTGCAGGACCTGCCGGCGCGCGAGGTGCGCGACCTCGCCAGCGGGATCATCAACTATCTCGTCGCCGGCGGCGCCGTCGGGTTCGTCTCGATGCTCCTCGTCCGCTCCGCCGAGGCCCTCCAGGGCGCGACGGAAGAGCTCGTGCGCGAGCGCGAGCGCGCGGCGAGGCTCGCCGAACGCGAGTCGCTCGCCCGCGAGATCCACGACTCGGTCCTCCAGGTCCTCGCTCTGATCCACAAGAAGGGACGCGAGCTCGCTCGCCGTGGCGACATCCCGCCCGACGAAGTGGCGCGGCTCGGGACGCTGGCGGAAAGGCAGGAGGCGGAGCTTCGCAGCCTCATCCTGCGCGATCCGGAGCGCGTGCCGGAAGGGACGACCTCGTTGCGCGGAGACCTCGAAGCGGTCGCGCGCTCTGCGTCGGACGTCGACGTCTCGGTCGGGTGCGTCGGCCCTTTGTGGATCGAGCGCCGCATCGGCGAGGAGCTCGTCGCCGCGGTGAGGCAGGCGCTCGCGAACGTCGCCGAGCACGCGGGCGCGTCGAAGGCCACGGTCTTCGCCGAGGAAGAGGGCGGACGGCTGCTCGTCTCCGTGCGAGACGACGGCGTAGGTTTCGTCTACGACGAGGACGCGCTGCGGGCGGACGGGAAGGCGGGCTTGCTGAAGAGCATCAAGGGCCGGGTCGAGGACCTCGGCGGCACGATGACCGTCACGAGCGCGCCCGGTAAGGGGACGGAGATCGAGCTCACGGTTCCGGTGAGGGGGCAGCGATGAGCGACGCGATAAAGGTGCTGATCGTCGACGATCACCCCGTGTGGCGTGACGGCGTCCACGCCGACCTCGAGGCGGCGGGGCATTCGGTCGTGGGGGAAGCCTCGGACGGTCGCGAGGCGATCGCGCTGGCGCGCGACGCGATGCCCGAGGTCGTCCTGATGGACCTGCAGCTCCCGCACGTGTCCGGCGTCGAGGCGACGCGGCAGATCGTGGAGGAGTCGCCGCACGTGAAGGTCCTCGTGCTGTCGGCGTCGGCGGAGGAGAAGGACGTCCTCGAGGCGGTCAAGGCGGGGGCCTCGGGATACCTGCTGAAGAGCTCCACCTCCGAGGAGCTGGTCGACGCGGTGGGGCGGGTGCGAGACGGCGAGCCCGTGTTCACCGCGTCGCTCGCGGGGCTGGTCCTCGACGAGTTCCGTCGGATCGCGAAGAAGGACGTGGGGGAGCCGGGGCTGACCCCGCGCGAGAACGAGGTCCTCAAGTACGTCGCGAAGGGCTACACCTACCGCGAGATCGGCGAGAAGCTGTTCATCTCGACGAAGACCGTGCAGAACCACGTGCAGAACATCCTGACGAAGCTCCAGCTCCGCAAGCGCTACGAGCTGATGCGCTACGCGCTGCAGCGCGGCCTCGACCAGGCCCCCGAATAACTGCCCAATTCGTCTTTTGGGCACTTGGCCCCGCCACCTCGGGTAGGTGTCCGGCTACCGCGCCCGCGATGCCGCCGTCACCATGGACGCGTCACCCGTAACCGAGAAGGGGGAGGCGATGGGCAAGCGACGCGTGCGGCACGGAATCGCGCTGGCGGGAGCGGCCCTCGCCGCGGGGGTCGTGCTCGCGGCGGCGTCGTGGGGCGCGTGGGTGCTGTTCCTCGGCGTGTTCTGGGAGGGGGTGGAGCTGTGAGAAGTGTCTGCTCCCGGATCGCAGAGGTGCTGGCCGCGCGGGGCGTTGCGCCCGAGTCGACGACGATCGCGGCGCTCGTGGTGAGCGTCGCCGCGGGGGCCGCGCTCGCAGCCGGGGGAGCGGCGCAGGACCCGCGCCTGTGGCTGCTCGTGCCCTCGCTCGGCGCCGTCAGGTTCGCCCTCCACGCGATCGGCACGAGCCTCGCGTCGCGCCACCGCGCCTAGACTCCTCCACCATGGCCGACGAACGAGACGTAGAGCGCGGTTATGCGACGCCCGAGGTCGTGGCGAAGCTCCGGCGGCTGGCGGACGCGCTGGAGACGGGATCGCCCTTTCGCATCCAGGTCGCCGGCGAGCGGATTCATGTGCCGGTGAGGGCGGAGTTCTCGATCGAGCACGAACGGGGCTCGGACGAGGAGGAGGTCGAGTTCCAGCTGAAGTGGAAGCTCGACCCGTCGGAGACAGAGTCCGACGACGAGCCGGTGGTCTAGCGGCCGCTCGCGACTCCGCGCGGCTCCGCGACGAGCTCCAGGAACCGATCGCACAGCTCCAGGCCGGCGCGGCGCTGGACGTCGAGGTGCCGCGCGCCCGCGGCGAGTAGCTCCTCGGTCGAGATCCCCCAGTCGTCTCGCAGCGCGGTGTCTCCGAGGTTGCGGCACCAGCCTTCGAGGATGCCGCCGTCGACCTCGAAGTGGAACTGGACCGCGTAGGCGTTGCGGCCGAAGCGGAACGCCTGCAGCAGGCCGGACGACGCGCTGCGCGCGAGCGGCGCGGCCCCCGGCGGGAGCGTGAACGTGTCCTCGTGGAACTGCAGGACCGGGATCCCCGACGCGAACGGCGCGATCAGCGGATCGTCCGACGCCTCCGCGGGCACCTCCAGCGACGAGAAGAACGCGTTCCGAGGTTCGGCACGGAAGACGTCGCCGCCGAGGACGCGGGCCATCATCTGCGACCCGAGGCAGACGCCCAGGACGGGGAGCTCCCGATCGAGGGCCCCGCTCATCAGCCGCCGGCTCGAGCGCAGGAAGGGATGCTCGTCGAGCTGGTCGACGTTCATCGTGCCGCCGAGGACGACGAGCCCACCGAGGTCGGCCACGTCGGGCCAGGCCGGGGCTCGCCACGCTTCGAGGACGGAATGTTCGATTCCCGAGGTCTCGAGGGCGGCGCCGATCGACCCCGGCGGGACCGACGGCTCGTGCTGGACCACGACGATCGGCTTCACCGGCCGATCTTAGGCGGCCGCCACCGCCTAAGTTCTTCCAGGCCGGTGCCGATACTCGTAGGGACTAAAGCCCCCGTAGCCAGGACCGCCGACTTGACTTTCCGCACCCGGGCCCTGCCCGTCATCCTCGTCGCCGTCTGCCTCGTCGCGCCTCTGGCGCGGCCGGCCGCCGCGGCCGGATCGTGCCAGCGCCAGGAGGGCTGGGCGGAGATGAAGGGCACGTGGGCGGCCGAGGTCCTCGCGCTGACCAACGCGCACCGGGCGACGCTCGGGCTCGCTCCGCTCGCGCCGTCGGAGTCGCTGACGGCGGCGGCGACGTGGAAGGCCGCGCACATGGCGGCCTACGAGTACATGGCGCACGACGACCCCGCGCCCCCGGTCGCCCGCAGCTGGGACCAGCGGATCCGCGACTGCGGCTACTCGAGCGGCGCCGGGGAGAACATCGCCTACGGCTACCGGACTCCGGCCGCCGTCTTCCAGGGGTGGATGACCTCGGCCGGGCACCGGCGCAATATCGAGAACCCGTCGTACAGGATCATCGGCGTGGGGGCCGCGGTCGCCGCGGACGGCACGCCTTACTGGGCCCAGGTCTTCGGGCTGCGGGTCGAGGCCGGCGACGGGCTACAGGTGCCGCCACCCCCGCCACCTCCCACTCCCACTCCGACACCGTCGCCGTCCATTACGGGCCCGGTCGTCCGCGACGACGTCGTGACGGTGCCCGAGGACACGAGTGCGCGGATCGACCCGCTGCAGAACGACAGCGGCATCGTCGGTCTCGTCTCCCTCGAGCAGCCGCAGCACGGGAAGGTCACGCTCGGCGACGGGGACGAGGTCGTGTACGTCCCGGACAGGGACTTCAACGGAGCGGACTCGTTCACGTACTCGGCCGCCGACCCGGCCCAGAGCACGAACGCGGCAACGGTGACGGTGAACGTGCAACCTCTGAACGACGCCCCGGTCGCGACCGGCGACGAGGCCGTGGCGCGGCCACGCAGGACGGTGACGATCGACGTGCTCGGCAACGACGGCGACGCGGACGGCGATCGGTTGCGCGTCCGCAAGGTGGTGCGGGCGCCCTACTACGGCAGGGTGGAGATCGACGGGAATGCCCTCGTCTACCGGGCCCGCCGCGGCTCCGCCGGTCGTTACGACCGGATCAAGTACCGCGTCTCCGACGGAAACGGCGGCGCGGACACCGCGACGGTGAACGTCCGCGTCGCGCGCTAGCGCGCCTCTCGCTCGAAGCGGCCGAACAGCGCGACGAACAGCGCCAGCGGGATCACCGGCACGAGCAGCCAGAGGGGGCGCTGCAGCCACCACTCCGGCGTGCTGTCGAGCGAGCGACCCAGCCCGAGCGGGTGCAACGCGAGGATCGTGACGAGGTACGCGGTCAGGTGCCAGAGGAACACCGTCATGATCATGCTGTTGGCGGCGACGACGGACTGCCACGGCGCCGGCTTCTGCAACCACCGGTTGGCGCGCTCGCGCAGGAGCATCGCGAGGCCGATCAGCCAGCAGGCGAGCGCGACGATGCACAACGTCGGCGGGTTCATGTTCGACAGCCGCTCGACGTCCGTCCCGACCATGCTGCGTGGGTAGACGCCCAGGTTCGTCAGCGCGACCAGCCCGGCGAGCCCCGCGATCGCCATGCTCGCGTGCGCCCGCGGGCCGGCGGCGACGAGGCTCCCGTCCTCGTAGAAGAAGCCGATCTGATGGACGAGCAGCCACACGAGGGCGAGGTTCGCCCATCCC
>JALZEG010000019.1 GCA_030862185.1 Actinomycetota bacterium | reverse complement strand
GTAGTCCAGACGGTTCTGTGTCCCGGCCCGTTGACCTGCTCCGGGCCCCGGCCGAATTCGGTCAGCAGCGGGTGACGGCGGCCAGCGCGTTCAACCGGCCGAAGCCGAAGACCGGGTCCCGGCCGGGGGGGCCGAGGTCGTCCGTCGTGCCCAGCAGACACTCGACTATCGCCGTGTTCTTCAGGCCCTTCTCCGCCAGCAGGGCGGCAGTCCCCGAGACGAAGCCCGCGGCCATCGACGTTCCGGCGTCGGCCTCGTAGCCGTCGACCGACGAGCAGGCGCGCTCGGCGCCGCGCAGGTAGGTCGACAGGATGTCGTTCGCGCACGACAGGGTCTGGTCGCCGCCCGGCGCGACCAGGTAGGCCTTCGACCGGCGGGAGTCGAAGTTCGTGTAGTAGGCGGGACGCTCCGAGCGGTCGACCGCGCCGACGCAGAGCACGCCTTCCACGGCGGCCGGCTCCGCGCAGAACGGCAGCGAGTCGTTGCCCGAGGACGCGACGACGACGGCTCCCTTACCCAGCGCGTAGGCGATCGCCTCGTGCACGGGACGCATCGACCCCGTGATCGAGTCGACGTGGCCCGGCGGCGAGTAGGCGAGCGAGAGGTTGACCACCTTGGCCCCCTGGTCGGCGGCGTAGCGGATGCCGGCCGCGATGCGCGACGTGCGGTCTCCGCCGGGATCCCCGAGGACCCGCACTGGAAGGATCGTCGCCTTCGGCGCGGTCCCCGCTACTCCCACACCGTTGTTCGTCACAGCGGCGGCTATCCCCGCGACGTGCGTCCCGTGCCCGGAGCCGTCCTGCGCCCCGTCGGTGTCGGTCTTGCCGTCGACGAAGTCGGCGTCGCGCGCGACGTCGACGTTCGCGGCGAGGTCCGGGTGCGCCAGGTCGACACCCGAGTCCACGATCGCGATCGTGACGCCGGAGCCCGTCGCGGTCGCCCAGGCCTCCTGGGCCCGGATGCGCGCCAGCCCCCACTGCTGGTTCAGGAAGGGATCGGGACCCCCGGCATCGTCGGACGCGGCCGGGGCGGCCCCCAGGAGGGCCGGGAGGATCGCTATCAGCAGCGCCTTCTTGAACAAACGAAAACCTCGTGCTCGTAACGGTTCCTACGGGTGGTTTTCTCCCCGGCACGGGCCTCTCCTGCCTTGCTGGAAAGTCCCTCCAGATGTCCCATAACGGCCACGGGGGGCGCAGGGTCGCGCTCGGCGCCCTACGCTTCGAGAGATGAGCTCCCCTCGCTTCACCGCCATCGAGGACGCGTCGGCCCGGCTCGAGGCCGCCGGCTACCTCGCCGACGAGGCGATCGCCACGGTCGTCTACCTCGCCGGGCGGCTCGACAAGCCGCTGCTGGTCGAGGGGCCTGCGGGGGCCGGGAAGACCGAGCTCGCGAAGACAGTGGCCACGGCCCTCGGCCTCGGGCTCGTCCGGCTCCAGTGCTACGAGGGGGTCGACGAGACGAAGGTCCTCTACGAGTGGAACTACCGCAAGCAGCTGCTCCGGATCCAGGCGGGCCAGGGGGCCGGGTGGGAGGAGCTGTCGGACGACATCTTCTCCGAGGAGTTCCTGCTCGAGCGCCCCGTGCTGCGGGCGCTGCGCTCCGAGGAGCCCGTCGTCCTGTTGATCGACGAGGTGGACAAGCTAGACGTCGAGGCAGAGGCCCTGCTCCTCGAGGTCCTGTCGGACTGGCAGGTCACGATCCCCGAGATGGGAACGGTCGCGGCGCGCGGCGCGCCCTTAGTCGTCCTGACGTCGAACGCGGTGCGCGAGCTGTCCGAGGCCCTCAAGCGGCGCTGCCTCTACCTCTACCTCGACTACCCCGAGGTCGAACGCGAGAAGGCGATCGTGCTGCGGCGGGTGCCGGGCTTGGGCGAGGCGCTCGCGGACGGGATCGTGCGCCTCGTCCGCAGCATCCGCGAGCTCGAGCTCAAGAAGCCGCCGTCCATCGCGGAGACGCTCGACTGGGCGCGCACGTTGCTCGAGCTCAGCATCACGACCCTCGACGGCGACGCGCTGCGACGCACGCTGCCCGTCCTCGTCAAGTTCCGGAGCGACATCGAGAAGGTGACGGGCGAGCTGAAGATCGCGCCGCCGGAGGGCTAGGTGCTGGATCGCCTCCTCGAGCTGACGCACGCGCTGCGCGACGCGGGCGTGCCGGTGTCGTCGAGCGAGGGCATCGACGCCGCGCGCTCCCTGGAGCACGTGCCGTTCGAGAGCCGCGACGCGCTCCGGCTCGCCCTCGCGTCGACGCTCGTGAAGAGCCCCGCGCACCGGCCGGCCTTCGACGCGCTCTTCACGATCTACTTCGAAGCCGGGCTGCAGGAGAGGGCGGCCGAGCCCGGGCAGGAGCCCGCGGCGCTGAGGGAGGAGGTCGCTCGGGAGCTGACGGCGGGCGACGGTTCGGGTCTCGGCGGCCTCGCGGGCCGCGCGGTCGAGACGTTCGGCCGCGTCGAGAACAGTCCGTCCGACAGCCTCTACTTCGAGTACCCGGTCACGCGGGCGCTGGACCTCGACGCGCTGCGCGTGCGCGCCGGGCAGGGGCTCGGCGACCTGGACGCGCTGGCGCGGCGCCTGGCGATGGACGCGTTCGACGAGCGCGTGCGCGCGTTCCGGGCCGCGGTCACCGACGAGGTGCGCAAGCGCGTCGTGCGGCGCCGGGGGCCCGAGGCCGTCGCCCGCTATGCCATCCCACGGGTCCTCGAGGACGTCGACCTGATGACGGCCGCGGCCGACGAGGTCGCCGCCTTGCGCCGGGCCGTCCGGCCGCTGGCGCGCCGGCTCGCGGCGAAGATGGCGATGAGGCGCCGCCGCGCCCATCGGGGGCGTCTCGACGTGCGGAGGACGGTCAGGCACTCGCTGTCCTCCGGAGGGGTTCCCGTCGACGCCTTCTTCCGCGCCCGGCCCCCGCACCGCCCCGAGCTCTTCGTCCTGTGCGACGTCTCGAGCTCGGTCGCGAGCTTCTCGCGCTTCTCGCTGATGCTGGTCCACGCGCTGTCGTCGGAGTTCCAGCGCGTCCGTTCGTTCGCGTTCGTCGACACGGTGGACGAGGTCACGGCCTTCTTCGAGCACGAGGACTTCGCGGCAGCGGCCGAGGCGATGCGCCGCGACGCCAGGGTCGTGCGGATCGACTCGAACTCGAACTACGGGGCGGCGTTCGAGACGTTCTGGGAACGCTTCGGCAAGGAGCTGGGGCCGAAGGCGACGGTGCTCGTCCTCGGCGACGCGCGCAACAACAACCGGCCCCCGCGCCAGCACAACCTCGAGAAGATCGCGGAGCGGGCGCGGCACGCGTACTGGCTCAATCCCGAGGGCCTCGTCTACTGGGACACCGGGGACTCGATAGCGAGCCTGTACGCGGCGGAGGTGGACGCGATGGTGGAGGTCCGCAACCTCCGCCAGCTCGAGGAGTTCGTGGAGACGACGCTCGCGGGCTAGAAGTCTCCGCGGCAGGCGGGCGCGACGTCGGGACGGTCGGCGACGTCGTCCGCCGACGGCGGCAACGCGGTCAATGGAGGGGGACGATCCAGCGGCAGCTCCGTCGTCGACCGAGCGTACGCGAGGCCGTACGACGCCGACAGGTCGCGCTCGTCGTCGCGCTCGCCGGCGAGGTCGGCCGAGGCCGACAGCCTCGGGTCCAGCCGCTCGTCGGTCCCGCTCTCCCACTCGACCTCGACGACGCGGTCGCCGTGGACGATCCGGTCGACGACGCTCTGCTCGCTCACGCGGTAGGTGACGGCGACGCCGCGGATCCCCTCCGGATCGCCCTCGATGGGTCCCGGCCCCTCGAGTGCCTCCCCGAGGTGCAGGCGCTCTCCGTTCGCCACCGCCATCGCGACGCGCAGCCGGATCAGGTCGAACATCCGCCGTGGGATCGGGACCGAGAAGCGGCGGACGACCTCCTCGCCGGGCTCGAAGTAAGTCCGGTCGTCGAAGAGCTTTCCCGCCTGGATCGTCGTGATGGCGCGCTCGGCGACTCGGGGCGAGAACGCGGCGACGGTCCCCGGGTGCTCGAAGACGTCGTCGAACAGCACGTGGTCGTCGACCGCCGCGGTGCGCCGGCAGTGCCGGACACCCTCGACGACGTAGAGCGAACCCAGCGACTGGATCTTCACCGCCGTCGGGTTCGCCGATCGCACGATCACCTCGACGGTGTCGACCGGCTCCTCGCCTGCCGGGGCGAGGTCCGACGACAACGTCAACGTCGACCCCACCCTGATGCGCGCAGACTCCGCGTACGTGAACTGGAAGAACGCGAGGGCGAACCCCGCGACGCTGAGGAGCGAGGCCGACTTCACGCCGAACACCGGCGGGCACTCGCGCACGAGCACGACCAGCGCGACCGCGCACGCGAACGACACCGTGCCGAACCCGACCGACCACAGCGGCTCCTCGTCCCATGCGTTGAGGCACAGGTAGAGCGCTATCGCGCTCGCCGCGACGATCGACAACACGCCCACCGCACCGGTCCACCGCCTGTGCGGGCGAAGGCCGAGCGCGCTCGCGATCAGGCCGCCGCCGACGAGGGTCAGGACGCCGCCGAGGACCTTCGCCGGAAGGGGGCCGGCCGTCGCCGCGTCGACGCCGCCGACGACCAGGAACACGGAGCCGCAGACGGCGAGCACGATCTCGACCCCCGAGACGACGGGGCTCGTCCTGGCTCCCGCGAGCCACGCGCGCAGGCGGCCGCGCTTCCTCTCGCCGGAAGGTGCAGTTTCGGGAACGGCGGCGTCCGCCACGGCACTCTCCCCACCCGTTCGTTTGCCCTCTCAGTTGACTACGGGTTTGATCGCCTCGCAAGACCCCCGAGCCGGTGGGGATCGATCCCCCAGCCGTCTCGCGTCTAGGGCCGGCGCGTGCGCAGAACGCAGAACTCGTTGCCCTCCGGGTCGGCGAGGACGACCCATTCGACGTCGCCCTGCCCGACGTCGACCCGGCGCGCCCCCAGCGCGAGGATGCGCTCGACCTCCTCTGCCTGGTCGCGGTCGCGCGGGCTCACGTCGACGTGGACGCGGTTCTTCACCGACTTGGGCTCCGGGACCACGACGAAGACCATCGTCGGACCGGGCTCGGCGCCCGCGATCTCGACGAGATCCTCCTCCGTCGCGGTCACGCGCCAGTCGAGCACGCCGCACCAGAACTCCGCGAGCCGCGCGGGATCGCGGCAATCCACCGCCAGCTCGGTGAACCTGCTGCTCATGGTCGCCTCCTTGCTTTTCTCGCGCCGAACGTGCATCCTCTTCGAAGTCGACCGTCGCCGCACGAAGGAGGTGGGTAACCGATGACTGTGTCCAACGGGAACCCCGCCGCGCCGGCGCACGGCTCGCTCGACGTCCTCTAGCGCACACCGCGCGCCCGGCGAATCCACGACCGTTCGTTCGCGCGCACGCGCGCCCACACCGAGGAGTCGAGTTGACCCAGAGCTTCGATCTACGCGAGCTCGGATGGAACCCCGAGCTCGAACGACACATGGAATCCCACCGCACCGCAGGCTTCGTCCCCGGACGCGTCGCGGTGCAGCACCGCGGCGGCTACGTCGTCTACACCGAATCCGGCGAGACGGCGGCGCGGCTGCCCGGCCGGATGCGCCACGAGGAGGCGGACCTGCCCGCGGTCGGCGACTGGCTCGCGCTGCGCGAGCTGCCGAACGAGCCGGGCGCGGTCGTCGAGGCCGTGCTCCCGCGCGCGAGCAAGTTCTCGCGCAACGAGGCCGGCAAGGTCACGCGCGAGCAGGTCGTCGCGGCCAACGTCGACGTCGCCTTCCTCGTCGCGGCCATGAACCAGGACCTGAACACGCGCCGGCTCGAGCGCTACATGACGACCGCGTGGTCCGGCGGTGCGTCGCCGGTGATCGTGTTGACGAAACCGGACCTCTGCGACGACCTCGACGGCGCGCTGGCGGAGGTGGAATCGGTGGCGCTCGGCGTCCCCGTCCACGTCGTCAACGGCCTCACCGGGGAGGGCGTCGAAACCGTGCGCGGCTTCCTCGCGGGGAACAAGACCGTCGCGCTGCTGGGCTCGTCGGGCGCCGGCAAGTCGACGCTGCTCAACCACCTCGCCGGCACCGAGGTGCAGAGGGTCCAGGACATCCGGCACGACGGCAGGGGCCGCCACACGACGACCGTCCGGCACCTGTTCCCGATCCCCGGCGGCGGGCTGGTGCTCGACACGCCGGGTATGCGCGAGCTGCAGCTATGGGCGTCGGCCGGCTCGGCGGGCGACACGAATGAAAGGGGCGACGGCGTCGACCAGACGTTCACGGACGTCGCCGAGCTCGCGGCGGGCTGCCGCTTCGACGACTGCACGCACGAGCACGAGCCGGGCTGCGCGGTGATGGCCGCGCTCGAGGACGGACGGCTGTCGCCGGAGCGGCTCGCGAGCTACCACAAGCTCCAGCGCGAGCTGCGGCATCTGCGGCTCAAGCAGGACCGCCGAGCCGCGGCCGAGCAGAGGCGGCAGTGGAAGGTCCTGACGAAGAGCTTCCGGCGTGCCTAGGCGAGTCCCTCCGACTCGAACTCGCGCAGGAAGCCCTCGAACAGACGCCGGTGGCCTTCCTCGTCGCGCAGGATCGAGATCACCATGTCCTGGGTGACGTAGTCGACCCCTTCGCAGAACTCGATGATCCCGTTGTAGTGCTCGATGGCGCCGGTCTCGGCCTCGATCACGCCGCGGATGACGTGGACGATGTCGGTCTGGCTCTCGGGCGGCTGCAGGTACTTCTGCTCGGGCGCGAACTCCATGGAGCCCGGGACCACGCCGTAGAGTTCCTTGATGCGGTCGCCGAACTGCTGCGCGTGGCCGAGCTCCTCCTGGACGTCCGCCCGGAGGCTCTCGATGATCTCCTGTGCGCGCACGCCGTCGGGGTTGATCGAGTTCGCGAGGTAGCTCATCACGGTCTCGATCTCCATCCAGTAGGCGCGCTCGAGCAGCTTGATCAGCTCCTCGCGCTTGCCTCTGTTCTCCTCGGACAGGATGCCGGCTCCGGCGGGGTGGGCGGGCATGGTCGATCGCCTCCTCGGTCTTGGTCGTCGTATCGACCGTTCCTACCCGGCCCCCTCGTCGGTCACCCATTCGCGCGTGAGGAAGAGCCAGAAGGCGAGCCCGCGATAGCGGCCGTAGCGGCGGAAGCGGCGCTCGATCGTCACGTCGGACACCTTCTTCTTGCCGGTGAGGCGCGCGTAGGTGGGGCGGGTCCAGGAGTCGAGGACGAGCAGCGAGTGGCGGCCCATCAGCATCATGATGTGCGCGGCGGCGTAGGGGCCGACGCCGGGCAGCGCCTGGAGACGCGCCGCGAGCTTCATGTCCGGCAGCTCCTCCTCCGGCATCGCCGCGAGCGCCTCGAGGTCGAGCGACCCGCCGGCGACCATCTCCGCCAGCTTTATGAGATACGCGCCGCGGTAGCCCGCGCGCACGACGTCCCTGTAGAAGCCCTCACCGGCGGCGGCCATCGCGGCCGGCGAGGGGAACGCGCGGCCGCGCCATCCGGTCCGAGGCGCGCCGGCGGCGGGCTCGCCGAGGTGCTCCACGAGCGCAGTCGTCATCCGCACGGTCGCCGACCAGGCGCAGTTCGTCGTGCAGATCGTCTTCACGACCTCCTCGAAGACGGTGGGGCTGCGGATCATGCGGCCCGCGCCGGCGGCCGCCCACGCGAGGTCGGGGTCGTCGCGGACCGCGTCGTAGAAGGGCGCGAGGTCCTCGTCGAGCCCGAGGACGCGGCGGACCTGGGTCCGGATCGACTCCGCGGTCGCGGGAGAGGGAGCGCGGCCCGCGATCTCGATCGCGACCGCGTTGCGGGGGCCGGGACGCACCCTCACGATCCGCGGCCGGCCCTTTGCGTGCGTGCGTCCCGTCGAGGCGGCCCGCGCGGGGACCGGCAACGTGACCTCGAAGGACCGCGCCGCCTCATCGAGGATCATCGGCGGCAGCGACGCGAGGCCGTGCGACGCGAGGGTCCGCGCGAGGTCGACGGGCTCGCCGCCCGGCCCCCGGAGCGGGATCGTCAGCCGTTGCGTCACGCGCCGAGGACCGCCAGCAGCTCGAGGGTCCGCAGGGTCAGGCCGAGGTCGTCGTCCCACCCTCGTGCGGGAGCGCCGTCGCTCAGCTCCTCCACGAACGTCTCGACCGTCGCGTTCTCGACCGGGATCTCCGCCGCGGCCCAGAACGTCAGCGCGGTGGCGCGCTCCCAGGGCCCCCACCACTCGTCGTCCGCCTCGCGCGCCCACTTCAGGGCCCACTCCGCCATCTCCGTCTTCGGACCCTCCGCGAGCCAGAAGGCCGCGGCCGCGGCGAAGGTCGGATAGCCGCCGCCGGTGAACCGTCCGGCGGAGTCGGCCTCTCCCAGCAGCAGGCTCAGCGCGCGGTGGCCCGGGTCGCGTCTCACCGCCATCAGCCCGCACGCGGCCGCGGCCGTCGCCCACACGCGCGCTGCCGCCGGGTTGTCGAGCTCACCCGGGACCTCCTCGGGAGGATCGAGCCACGCGAGCGCGGGAGTGCGCGCCTCCTCCAGCCAGTCTGCCGCGATCGCCGCCGCTCCGGAGTCGCCTAGGCCGAGCAGCACGAGGTGGCAGAGCCCTTCGCCGGTGGCCCCGGGAGAAGGCCGTCCCCCGGGACCGACGAACGCGCCCTCGTCGTCCTGGTAAGGGATCGCGGGCATGTCGCCGGGTGACTCCCCCGCGAGCCGCAGCGCGCGCCACGACTGCCACTCGTCGGCTACGCCGAGCACGCGCTCGAGCGCGGCCGCTGCGTCGATCGTCATCCGGGCGTTTCTACCAGCCGGCCCCCTGGCCGGTTTCGCCCGACGCTGCGGGACGGGAATACTAGGTCGATGCCTTCCGCCGACGAACGGCTCACCGTCGCCGTAACCGGGCCTACCGGAAGCATCGGGCGCTCGTTCGTCCGCCTCCTCGACCGGACGCCGGAGGTGGGGCGCGTCCTCGGCATGGCCCGGCGGCCCTTCGACCCGCAGCGCATGGAGCTGCGCAAGCTCGAGTACCGGCGCGGCGACGTGCTCGACCGGGCATCGGTCGACGCGCTCGTCGAGGAGGCCGACGTCGTCGTCCACCTCGCCTTCCTGATCATGGGCTCTCACGAGGAGACCGAGGAGATCAACATGACGGGGTCCCGCGCCGTCTTCGAGTCGGCGTTCGCGGCGGAGGTCAAGCGGCTCGTGTACACGTCGTCGGTCGCGGCGTACGGGTTCCACAAGGACCATCCGGAGTGGCTGACCGAGAACGTGCACGCCCGCGGCAGCGACGGCCACTACTACTCGCGGCAGAAGGCGCAGCTCGAGGAGATGCTGACGAACCTGGCGCGCTACGCGGGCACGGACGTCTACGTCTTCC
>JALZEG010000135.1 GCA_030862185.1 Actinomycetota bacterium | reverse complement strand
AGCCGGGGCCGGTCCCTGCTGCGGGATCCGTCAGCGCGAGGCGCGTCCGGCGCGCGAGCAGGTCGTCGAGGTGCACGACCATCTCGGCCGCGGCGCCGTAGGGGGCCTCGGCGGCCAGTGGAAGAGCGTCCTCGGCGAGCGGCTCCGCCAGGCCCTCTCGCTCCGCGACGTCGAGCACGGCGAGCGCCGCGTCCCCGTAGAAGCGCACGAGGTTGTCGATCCGCGCCTGAGGGATGCCGAGCCTCGCCGCGCGTCGGCCGACGGCGGCGCGCAGCCGCGGGACGTCGCTCGATCCGAGCCTGATCCACTGCGTCCGGCACCTCGCCCGCGCGCCGAGCTCGGCGGCCACTCCGTCGACGGCGTCCTTGGCCATCCGCCTCCACGTCGTGAGCTTCCCGCCGGTGATCCCGGTGATGCCGGGGGCGATGGAGTAGACCGCGTGACGCCGCGAGAGGTCGGCCGTCGCGCCCGCGCGGGCCGCGACGAGTGGACGCAACCCCGCGTAGGCACCGGCGACGTCCTCCGGGGTCAGGGAGACCTCGAACGTCGAGTTCAGTGCGTCGAGGCAGTAGTCGCGGTCCTCCGGCTCGACCCGGGGCGCGTCGAGGTCGCCCTTGTACGCGGTGTCGGTCGTCCCGACTACGACAGCGTCGTGCCACGGGATGACGAACAGCATCCGCTTGCGCTCGGCGTCGGGGATGAACGCGGCGGCCTCTCCGACCGGCAGCGTCTCCTTGCGGAAGACGAGGTGGACCCCCTTCGAGGGCCGGAGCCGCCGCTCCGCGCCGGCGTGCGACATCTGCTCGAGCCGGTCGCCCCACACCCCCGCCGCGACGACGATCTGCCGTGCCGCGATCTCGAACGGCGTGCCGGAGACGGTGTCGCGCACGAAGGCGCGGCATCCGCTCTCCGAGCCGTCGAGCGACTCGACCGCCACGTAGTTCGCGACGACCGCGCCGTAGCGGCGCGCCTGGCCCAGCACCGCGAAAACCATCCGCACGTCGTCGGTCCTGCAGTCGTAGAAGAGGTAGCCGCCGCGCACCTTCCCGCGCGGCATGGACGGTACGAGGCCCTCGGTCTCCTCGCCGCTGAGGTGCCTGTGGACCTTGAGGTTCTTGAAGCTTGCGAGCGCGTCGTACGTCCACAATCCCGCCCCGAAGAGAGCGCGCGCCCAGCGACTCGACACCGGCAGGACGAACGGGATCGGCTCGACGAGGTGGGGGGCGAGACGGCGCAGCAGGTCCCGCTCGACCGACGCCTCGCGCATCAGCCCGAACTCGCGCTGCTCCAGATAGCGGAGGCCGCCGTGGACGAGCTTCGACGACTTGCTCGACGTGCCCGACGCGAAGTCGGCGCGTTCGACGAGCGCCACCGACAGGCCCCGCGACGCCGCGTCTAGCGCGATCCCCGCGCCGGTGATCCCTCCGCCCACGACGAGCAGGTCGAACGGCTCGTCGCGCTGAGACAGTCGCTGCAGCGCGGTGTCGCGGGACCCCAGGCTCGTCACGACAACAACCCTGCGGCCCAGCGGACGACCGTGTACGCGCCGATGACGACGAAGATCAGCCCGAACAGGATCAACGGTCCCATCCACCAGTCGAGCTGGCGGCCGAGCGGGTCGTCGTCGGCTTCGTGCGTGCGACGGACGACGAGCTGCGGCCCGCCGATCTGCGAGAAGTGCAGGTGCTCGCGCTTGCCTTCGACGACGTCGGCGAGCCCTTGGAGGAGGTCGATCAGCTCCTCGTCGTCGACGGTGACGGTCGCTTCGACGAGCGATTCGCCCCGGCGGTCCTCGATCTTCATGCGTATATCCTCCTGCACATGCCCGCCGACCTGCGACTTCTCGACGAGGACCAGCGCGACCTCGCGGCGATGGTACGGGAGTTCGCCACCAAGGAAGCCGGGCCCGCGTCGGTCGGATACGAGGAGCGTTCCGAAGACCCGGTCGCGCTCTACCGGCAGCTCGCGGACCTCGGGCTCACCGGGATCGCGTTTCCCGAGGAGTACGGCGGGGGCGGACAGGCATACGGGACCTACCTGCTGGTCATCGAGGAGCTCGCGCGCTCCTACCTCGCGCTCGCGATCGGGCTCTCCGTACACACCCTGTGCGCGTTCGCCGTCGACCAGTTCGGGAGCGACGCGCAGCGCAAGGAGATCCTGTCGAAGCTGTGCAGCGGCGAGTGGTTCGGTGCGTATTCGCTGTCGGAGCCGGGCTCGGGGTCGGACGCGGCCGCGCTCACGAGCAAGGCCGTGCGTTCGAACGGCGGGTACCTGCTGAACGGCAGCAAGGTCTTCTGCACGCGGGGGGCCGAGGCCGACGCGGTGCTGATGATGGCGCGCACGGGCGACGAGTCGTCGCGCGGCATCTCGGCGTTCATCCTCCGCAAGGGCACGCCCGGCTTTTCCGGCTCGAAGAAGGAAGACAAGATGGGGTGGCGGTCGTCGCCGACGTGGATGCTCCAGATGGACGACGTGCACGTCGACGAGAGCGCCCGCCTCGGCGAAGAGGGCCAGGGCTTCAAGATCGCGCTGGCGTCGCTCGACTCGGGGCGGCTCGGCATCGCCGCTTGCGCCGTCGGCGTCGCACAGGCCGCCCTCGACGAGGCGATCTCGTTCACGCTCGAGCGGGAGCAGTTCGGCAAGCCGGTCGCGGCCAACGAGGGCCTCCAGTTCATGCTGGCCGACATGTCGACCCAGATCGAGGCGGGCCGGCGGCTCTACAGGCACGCCGCGGCGCTGCGGGACGCGGGGGAGGACTACTCCCTCCAGGCCGCCCAGGCGAAGCTCTTCTGCACCGACATGGCCATGGCGGTGACGACGGACGCGGTCCAGCTCCACGGGGGCTACGGCTACATCACCGAGTACCCCGTCGAGCGGTTCATGCGGGAGGCCAAGGGGCTCCAGATCGTCGAGGGGACGAACCAGATCCAGCGCTACGTCATAGGACGCAAGCTGACCGGGCTCTGACACAGGGGAGTGGGGCGCTTCCGGCGAAACGCTCCTGCATGAAGTTCAGGATCGCTCTCGCCGTCACCCTTCTGGCCCTCGTCGTGACCCCTGCTGGGGCTCGTCCCGCGACCGGCGCCGGCCCCAGCGCCGGCGGCCAGTCCTCGGACAACGTCGAGTGGCTGCGCCTCGTCCCGTTCGACGCCGTCACCGCGACCGGCGCGAGCCTCATTCCCGACCACCACCTGATCGTGACGTCGTGGCGCAACTTCTCGATCTACGACATCGAGAACCCGGAGGACCCGCAGCTCGTCCGGACGGTCCCGTTCGGGTTCCAGTTCGAGAACGAGGACGTCTCGACGAACGGCGAGATCATGCTCTTCTCGGAGTCGATCCCGCGCGACGTCCTCCACGTGTGGGACATCGAGGACAAGAGCAACCCGGTCGAGATCGCGACGCTGCCGGGGGGCGGCGACCACACGTCGAGCTGCATCCTCGACTGCCGCTGGGCCTACGGCTCGGACGGCGCGATCGTCGACCTGCGCGATCCCTCTAACCCGGACCTGGTCGGGAACTGGCACCAGCTCGTGGGCCTGACCGGCGGAGCGCACGACGTCGAGGAGGTCCGGCCCGGCTACGTGATCGTGTCGACTTCGTCCGCGCCGTTGATGATGCTCGACGCGAGGACGCCGACGAAGCCGAAGGTGCTCGCCCGCGGCGCACACCCGGCCCCCGGCGACTGGATCTTCCACTCCGCACGGTGGCCCAACCGTGGTCGCGATCGGTTCCTGCTGATGGAGGGGGAGGGGTCATCGGGGCCGCTGCTCACCTACGACACGCGGGGCTGGAAGAAGACGAAGACGTTCGACCTCGTCGACACCTGGACCGTCGAGGGATCGACCGCCAGCTCACACTGGTTCGAGCCGCACCCGGACTTCGACAACGGGGGCCTGGTGACGATCGGGTGGTACGGCGAGGGGGCCCGCTTCGTCGAGGTGAAGCCCAACGGGAAGATGAAAGAGGTGGGCTGGTTCGAGCCCTGGGCCCAGCGCAGCGGCTTCTCGAGCTACTGGATAACGGACGAGATCGCGTACGCGATCGACCTCTACCGGGGCATAGACATCCTGCGCTTCCACCACGACCGCTAGCCGCCGGCGCGGCTGGTTTGCTATAACTCCCTCCGGCAGGATGTCTGACATGTCTGACATGTCAGACGCCCCGGGATAGGAGGACACATGAAGCGCCTGCGTTACTTTGTCGTGGCCGCGCTGGCCACAGCATCGATCGGGTTCGGGGCCGCGCCCGCGTCGGCCTGTCCGCCGGACGAGCAGATGCCCTGCCAGCCGTGTCCGGGCGACGAGACCGTCGACGCCCTCTGGCGGAAGCTCACCGGCCACAACCTGTTCGTCTGCTGGTACTAGACAGGAAGAGGCGGCCCCGCG
>JALZEG010000132.1 GCA_030862185.1 Actinomycetota bacterium | reverse complement strand
CCTTGTCCTGGCCGAGCTCGGGGTTCTCGAGGACCTCGACGACGCCGTCGATGACCTCGCCGAGGTTGTGCGGCGGGATGTTCGTCGCCATGCCGACGGCGATGCCGCCGGAGCCGTTGACGAGCAGATTGGGAAAGCGGGCGGGCAGGACGGTGGGCTGGATCTCGTAGCCGTCGTAGTTCGGCTCGAAGTCGACGGTCTCCTCGTCGATGTCGCGGACGAGCTCCATCGAGAGCTTGGAGAGCCGGCATTCCGTGTTGTGGCTGACGAACCCGTTCGTGACGAACGAGTGGTCGTCCGAGTCGACCCTGATCGAATAGACCGGACGGACGCCCGCGGGTTCGACGGACGCGACGCGAGCGTAGTAGTAGCGGCCGTCGACGAGCGGCTCGACGACGTTCTTGACCTCGTCGGACGCGATCTTCGAGAGGATCAGCTCGCGGTCGCGCTCCCATCGCTCGACCCGGTCGAGGTTGTGCTTGATCAACCACTCGCGGTCTGCGCCGCGGGAGCCGCTCTCACGTCGGATGTACTCGGCGACGTAGGGCACATGGTCGTGCGAAAAGGCCGTGCTCGTCCGGGGGATGCGGTCCAGAATTCTTCGAAGCTTCTCCTGCTTAGCGCCGAAGAATCCGATCTCAGACGCGAAGATTCGGGCATCGCGGCGATTGGTTATCACGACTTTGATCTCTCCGCGGGTCGAGATCGACTGGCGAGAGACGATTCCAAACTCCAGCAGAAGCATCTGAACGTCTAGGGCAAGCTGAGGGCCATTCGTGCAGTAGCTCACTTGGATCGTGTTTCGCGGAAGGAGCGAGCATGACCCGTCGCCCTCGAACATTGCTTGAAGAACGATCCGCTTGAACTCCCGGTTCGCCCCCCATACGTAGTCAGGGATTGACTTGTCTCGCGCCAGCCCACAAACGATGGAGCGGATCGGCGTGTCTGCAAAGCAGTCCCTTCCCTGTACGTCCAGCCGATATAGGACACGACCCGACTTCAAGACTTCCGTCCGAATCGACCGTTCACCGCCGACAACGAGGTCAAACGCATCACGGACTTCGTTAAAGAAGTCCTCGTCCGTATTGGCAAATCCCGAATGACAATCAGATGCGTAACCCTCCGACAGCCAGGCACCTGTCAACAAAGCCGTCGAGTACTCGGTTTCGGTCAAGAATCCTGAGTCTTCAGCCACGCGTCTCTGAAGAATGACGAAATCGCCAGTGGTGACCTCGCTAAGCAGCTTCCACAGAAGCATTGGGACACCGGCGACTTGAACGAGACACAAGACGGGATGATTCGTCGTCCCGGTGAGTTCGAATCCCTCCGTCGTTCGAAGACACAGAGTTTCGTGATCGCCGCTATGGAACAACTTACTCGCGCGCTTTGGGTTCCCAGTGTGGTCGAAGACCTTGACGTCGAGGTCGGCTTCGGAATCGGGATCAACGAGAGCCAGGTCGCAGATGCGCCGCGTCCCGCCAGTGGTACGAACGCGCGCTTCGCCAGTAAGACAGTATCGCATCGCGGCTGGCGCGTCGCCGTCTATCGAGCCGAAGTTGCCCTGGCCGTCGATAAGCAGGTTGCGCGTCGAGAAGTCCTGGGCCAGGCGGGCCAGCGCGTCGTAGATCGACTGGTCGCCGTGTGGGTGGTACTTCTTCATCACGTCGCCGACGAGGGCCGCGCACTTGCGGAACGGCCGATCCGGACGCAGCCCCGCCTCGAGCGCCGCGAACAGGATCCTCCGGTGCACCGGCTTCAGCCCGTCGCGCACGTCCGGCAGCGCGCGCGAGACGATGACCGACATCGCGTACTCGAGGAACGAGTACTGGACCTCTTCCTCGATCGTTATGTCGGTGATCGACGTCCCGTCGTCGTCACCGCCGGGCAACCTCTCCTGGGTCGGATCGTCAGCCATGGCCCTCTTAGATGTCTAGGAAACGCACGTCCTTGGCGTTTCGCTGGATGAAGCCCTTGCGCGCCTCGACGTCCTCGCCCATCAGGGTCGAGAACGTCTCCTCGGCGAGGGCCGCGTCGTCCATCGTCACGCGCAACAGCGTCCGCCGCGACGGGTCGAGCGTCGTGTCCCACAGCTCCGACGGGTTCATCTCGCCGAGGCCCTTGAAGCGGGACGCCTCGATCTTCGAGCCGTTGTTCGCCGCCTTGAACGCGTCGAGCTCCTCGTCGTTGCGGAAGTAGTGCACCTTGCCCTTGTAGGGGACGCGGTAGAGCGGGGGCTGCGCCACGTAGATGTAGCCCTCGTCGATCAGCTGCGGCATGTGACGGAAGAAGAACGTCAGCAGCAGGCTCTTGATGTGCGCGCCGTCCACGTCCGCGTCGGCCATCGAGATGATCTTGTGGTAGCGGCACTTCGCGAGGTCGAACTCCTCGCCGATGCCCGTGCCGATCGCGGTGATGATCGCCTGGATCTCCTTGTTCTCGAGGATCTTGGCGAGCCGCGCCCTCTCGACGTTGAGGATCTTGCCGCGCAGCGGGAGGATCGCCTGGTACTCGCGCTGGCGCGCCTGCTTCGCGCTGCCGCCGGCGGAGTCGCCCTCGACGATCAGCAGCTCGGCCTCGTCGGGGTTGCGCGTCTGGCAATCGGCGAGCTTCCCCGGCAGCGTCGACGACTCGAGCAGCGACTTCCTGCGCACGAGGTCGCGCGCCTTGCGCGCTTCCAGGCGCGCCCGTTGCGCCGACAGGGCCTTGGTGCAGATCGCGCGCGCCTCGGACGGGTGCTCCTCCATGAACTCCGCGAAGCGCTGGTTCATCGACGTCTCGACGAACGAGCGGATCTCGGTGTTGCCGAGCTTCGTCTTCGTCTGGCCCTCGAACTGCGGGTCGCGCAGCTTGACCGACACGATCGCGGTGAGGCCCTCGCGCGCGTCCTCGCCGGTGAAGCTCTCGTCCTTCTCCTTGAGGATGCTCTTGTCGCGCGCGTACTTGGAGATCACGCGCGTCAGCGCGCGGCGGAACCCCTCCTCGTGCATGCCGCCCTCGTGAGTGTTGATGTTGTTCGCGAACGTGAACACCGACTCGTTGAACGACGACGTCCACTGCATCGCGATCTCGACCTCGTGGCCCTCGGCCTTCGCCTCGAAGTAGACCGGCCGCTTGTTGACCGGCTCGCGCGCCGAGTTCAGGTGCTTCACGAAGTCGACGATCCCGCCGGTGTACCGGAACGTCTCCTCGGCCGGTGGCTCGACGCGGCGGTCGATCAGCCGGATCTCGAGACCTTTGTTCAGGAAGGCCATCTCGCGCATCCGCTGGATGAGCGTGTCGGCCTTGAACTCACGCTCCTCGGTGAAGATCAGCGGGTCGGGCCAGAACGTCACGGTCGTCCCGGTCCGCTTCGCGGGCTTCACCTTCTTCAGCGGCGCCAGCGGGCGGCCCCGCTCGAACTCCTGGCGGTGCAGCGAGCCGTCGCGGACGATCTCGAGCTCGAGCTTCTCCGCCAGGGCGTTCACGACCGAGACGCCGACACCGTGGAGGCCGCCGGACACCTGGTAGCCCTTGCCCTCGAACTTCCCGCCGGCGTGCAGGGTGGTCAGGACGACGGTGGCTGCGGGGAGCTTCTTCTTTCCCTCGACCGGGATCGGGTCCACCGGGATCCCGCGGCCGTTGTCGGCGACGCGGCAGGCGCCGTCGGCGAGCAGCTCGACGACGATGCGATCGCAGTACCCGGCCATCGCCTCGTCGACGGCGTTGTCGACGACCTCGTAGACGAGGTGGTGGAGGCCCCGGGCACCCGTCGATCCGATGTACATGCCGGGGCGCTTGCGGACGGGGTCGAGGCCGCGCAGGACCGTGATGTCCTGACCGGTGTAGGTGCCGTCGCGGCGTTTCTTGGCAGGTTCGCGTGCTTCGCTGGCTACGGTCATGCTCCTCTATTCAGACGATCCAACCCGAGGACGGCAGTGGCCGCCGCCACACGTGGAAGCGCCCACCTCACGGGCGTCGGAGGGCGCGTTGAGGGGAGGGTTCGAACCGTGGATTCACGACCGAAATCCTACCATCTACCAGGGGATTTAGACGATTTCGGGGCCGCCGGCGAGGGTCACCGGAGGCGGCGCTTCGACCATGCCCGGCGAGCGCGCTCGAGGGCCTCCGCGGGGTCCTTCGCGGGCTCCCGATCGGGCTGCTCCGCGGTCTGGCGCGACCCGCCTCCGTCGTCCGCCGGAGCTCCACCCCGGGCGGGCGCTGGTCCCGTCCAGACGCGGACCTCGGAGACCAGCGGCTTCCCGGTGACGGCGTTGGCGCGGCTGCGGATCTCGTCGGCCAGGTAGCCGATCTCGGTCGCCCACGCCGGCGAGTCGACGCGCACCTTCAACACGCCCCCGCGCAACGACGTGGGCTCCGCGTGGGCCGCGACCGCGGGTCCCACGATGTCGCTCCACGCGGCCCACACCCGCCCGGTCGCCTCCGGAGAGGGGATCCCGAGGCGGCCCGTCGCGTCCGGGAGGAGGTCCTTCAGCCGCAGCAGGTCGTCACCCACGTCTGGTCACCGTCCCCGCCGCGACCTCGAGAGTCGTGCCCGGCCCCAGCGCGTCCAGCGCCACCGGCTCGGCCGTCGAGACGAGCGTCTGGCCGATCGACCGCACCGCGTCGGCGAGCCACGCCCGCCGCGACGGATCCAGCTCGGAGAAGACGTCGTCGAGCAGCAGCACCGGCTCCTCGCCGAGTGCGTCGGCCAGCAGGTCGTGCTCCGCGAGCTTCAGCACGAGCGCACTCGTACGTTGGTCGCCCTGGGAAGCGAAGACCCGCGCGTCCACCGCAGGACTGCCGAGCAGCACCGTGACGTCGTCGCGTTGCGGCCCCACGAGGCTCACGCCGCGCTCGACCTCACGCGGCCGCGCCTCGGCGATCGCGTCGCGCAACAGTGTCTCCAACGTCTCGGCGTCGGGGGCCGGCTCGGCCATCCACGAGCTCGCGTACTCGAGCATCAGCGTCCCCGACCCCGCGATCGCCTCGTAGCGCTTCGACGCGTGCGGAAGCAGCCCGGCGAGCGCCTCGAGACGCGCGGCCCCCAGCGCACCGCCGGCGCGCGCCAGCGCCGCGTCCCATACGTCGAGCGTCGAGGAGGCCGACGCGGACCCGCGGCGCGGCGCCGACTTCAGCAGCGCGTTCCGCTGCTTCAGCGTGCGCTCGAACTCGCGCCGCAAGCCGTCGCGCGCGGGCCGCAGCTTCACCACCAGCTCGTCGAGGAAGCGGCGGCGTCCCTCCGGCGATCCCTTCACGAGCGAGAGCTCGTCGGGGCCGAAGAACACGCTCACGCACACGTCGCCCAGCAACCGCGGCTGGACCGGCGACTTGTTGAGCAGCGCGCGCGTGCCCTTGCCGGGCCGCACCTCGAGGTCGACGCGCACCGCGCGTCCTCGCCGCTCGACCGACGCGTGCAACAGCGCGCGCTCGCATCCGTGACGGACCAGCGCCGCGTCCGCGGCCCGAGGAGAACCGAAGCCGCTGAGGCAGTGGACGGCCTCGAGCAGGTTCGTCTTCCCCTGCGCGTTCGCACCCACCACGAGGTTCAGCCCCGGCGACAGCTCGACGGACTGACGCTCGTAGTTCCTCCAGTCCTCGAGGGCCAGGGCGTCTACGCGCACCTGTCGACCTTATGGCCGATCGCCGATTGAATTGGCTACTCCGCCCTCGGCGGAGCCGTGGCGATCGGTCGCTACGATAGGCGGACCGGCATCAGGAGGTACGTGAACGCCTCGTCGCTCTCGCCGCGCAGGATCGCCGGCTTCAGCCCGTCGGACACCTCGATCACGATCTTCTCGGACTGGATCGCGGAGGCGCCGTCGTAGAGGAACTGCGGGTTGAACGCGATCACCAGGGGGTCGCCCTGGTACTCCGCGTCGATGACCTCCTGGCCCTCGCCGACGTCGGGCGTGTGCGCCGAGACCTCGAGCTCGGCCCCCAGCTGGAGCTTCACCGGCAGGTTGTTCTGCGCGAGCAGCCCCACCCTCTTCGTCACCTCGAGGAGCGCCTCGCGCTCGACCGTCAGCGCGTTCGCGTAGCCCTGCGGGATCAGCTGGCGGTAGTTTGGGAACTCGCCCTCGATGAAGCGGCTCCCGATCACGGACTCGCCTCCACCGGAGCCCTCGCCGGCGGCCGGGATCGCGAACGCCACGAGGTTCTCCTTCACGGTCGCCTTCACGGTCGTGCCCCCGCCCTGCAGCGCGCGGGCGAGCTCGTGCAGCGCGCGCGCCGGGAGGATGACCTTGCGCAGCTCCGCGGGCCCGCCGTCGACCTGCAGCGCGCGCACGGCGAGCCGGTAGGAGTCGGTCGCCGCCAGCGTCAGCGCGCCGGACTCGATCTCCCACAGGACCCCGGTGAGGACCTGCCGGCTCTCGTCCGTCGACGCGCCGCGCACCACCTGCGACAGCGCGGTCGCCAGCAGCCCGCCGTCGATCTCGACGACGACGCCCTCGCCGGCGTCCTCGCGGCCCTCGATCGGCAGCGCCGGGTAGTCGTCCGGCGCGAGCGACTTCACGCGAAAGTTCCCGCGGCCCGAGCCGATCTCGACCTCGCCCTCACCGCCGCCCACGGTGACCTGGCCCGACGACAGGCTGCGGCTCATCTCGCCGAACAGCCGGCCCGGCACGATGGTCTTGCCCGGCTCGTCCACCCCTGCCTGGAACGACGTCTCCATCGTGAGCTCGAGGTCGGTCGCCGCGACGGTGACGCCAC
>JALZEG010000162.1 GCA_030862185.1 Actinomycetota bacterium | reverse complement strand
CTGTTCGTCACGCTGCTGGCGCACGTCACCGGGACGACGCTGGCGACGAGCCTCGCGTTGCGCGAGATCGGCGACGGCGGCGAGGCAATCGCCGCGGGCCTCATGACGTTCCTCATCTTCGTGCTGGCCGAGGTGGTCCCCAAGACCTACACCGTCCAGCGGACCGAGACCGCGGCGCTGATCGCGGCGGGCCCGGTCTACTTCTTCGGCCGTCTGCTGATGCCCGTCGCGAAGGTCCTCATTCTCGTGGCCAACGCTCTGATGCTGCTGCTCCCGGGCCGCGGCCTCCCCAAGGGTCCGTTCGTCACCGAGGACGAGATCCGCCACCTGGTCGACGTCGCCGAGGAGGAAGAGGAGATCGAGGAGGAGGAGCGCGAGCTCATCCACTCGGTCTTCGAGTTCGGCGACACCGTGGTGCGTGAGGTCATGGTGCCGCGTCCCGACATGATCGTGATCCGCGCCGACGCGACGCTCGACGAGGCGCTCGGCACGATCATCGAGGGCGGGTACTCGCGCGTCCCGATCTACGAGGGCGACACCGACAACATCATCGGGGTCCTCTACGCGAAGGACCTCCTCAAGCGCATCCACGAGACGACCGGCCGGCACGACGAGCCCCCGGAGACGAACGAGCGCGACTCGAAGGTCGCCGGCCTCGGGCGCGCGCCGCTGTTCGTCCCCGAGCAGAAGAAGGTCGCGGAGCTGCTGCGCGAGATGCAGGAGCAGCACGTCCACATGGCGATCGTCGTCGACGAGTACGGGGGCACGGCCGGGCTCGTCACGATCGAGGACCTGATCGAGGAGATCGTCGGCGAGATCGTCGACGAGTACGACCAGGAGGAGCCGCTGGTCGAGCCCGTCGACGAGCACCGCATCCGCGTCGACGCGAAGATGCCGATCGACGAGGTCAACGAGCTGCTCGAGGTCGACCTGCCGCACGACGAGTGGGACACAGTCGGGGGGCTCGTGTTCGGGCTGACCGGCCGCGTGCCGCAGGTGGGCGAGTCCGTCCGCCTCGACTCGCTCGAGTTCAAGACCGAGCGGGTGACGGGACGGCGGGTCCAGAAGGTGCTGATCACGAAGACGGCGCCGCCCGAGCAGGACGACGAGGACGATTAGCTTCCGCTCCGGGTTCGTCGCGGTCGTGGGCCGGCCGAACGTCGGGAAGTCGACGCTCGTCAACTCGCTGGTCGGGACGAAGGTCGCGATCACCTCCGACAAGCCGCAGACGACGCGCAGCGCGATCCGCGGAATCCTCGACCGCGAGGGGGTGCAGGTCGTCTTCGTCGACACGCCCGGCTATCACAAGCCGCGCACGCTCCTCGGCGCCCGGCTCAACGACGTGGTGCGGGCGACGTGGAAGGACGTGGACCTCGCGCTGTTCGTCGTCGACGGGAAGGCTGGGATCGGCCGCGGCGACGAGAAGGTGGCGGCGGACCTCTCGACCGCCTCCTGTCCTGCCTTCTGTGTCGTCAACAAGGTCGACGTGATGGGCCGAGACGCCGTCGCGGCCGCGCTGATGAGGGCCGCGGCGATCCGCGACTTCGACGAGTTCGTGCCGGTGGCGGCGCGCACGGGCGAGAACGTCGGCGTGCTCGCCGACCTCGTCGCCGCCCGGATGCCGGAAGGGCCGATGTATTACCCGCCCGGCACGCGGACCGACCAGCCGCCGCCGGCGTTCGTGGCCGAGCTCGTGCGCGAGAAGCTGCTGTCGAGGGCGCGCGACGAGCTCCCGCACTCGATCGCGGTCGTGACCGAGGACTTCGAGGAGCGGGACGACGGCCTCCTCGAGATCCGCGCGACGGTCTACGTGGAGCGCGAGTCGCAGAAGGGCATCGTGATCGGCAAGGGAGGCGAGACGGTGAAGGCGGTCGGGACCGAGACGCGCCTCGAGATCGAGGCGCTGTTCGGCACGAAGGTCTTCCTCGAGCTGCGCGCGAAGGTCGAGAAGGACTGGCAGCGCCGCGCCCACGCCCTCGAGCGCCTCGGGTTCGGCGGCTAGGCCGGAAGCGCCGCCAGCGGCCGGTTCCGCTCGTCCACCATGACCACCTTCGGCTCGAACGTCTCCAGGTCCTCGGCGGAGCAGAGCGCGTACGAGATGACGATCACCGGGTCGCCGGGCAGCACGAGCCGCGCCGCGGCGCCGTTCAGACAGACGGTGCCCGAGCCGGCCTCTCCCGCGATCACGTAGGTCTCGAAGCGCGCCCCGTTGTTGACGTTCACGACCTGCACGCGCTCGAAGGGAAGCAGGTCCGCGGCCTCCATCAGGACGGGATCGAGCGTGATCGAGCCCTGGTATGCGACGTCGGCATCCGTGACCGTCGCCCTATGGATCTTCGACTTCATCATCACGCGCTGCACGGGACTCCAATCTCTCGGGGCGCCCGGCCGTCGCCGGACGGCGCCACCCGCGATCTACCGGCCGCATACCCTACGGGGGTGCGCAACGCGCCCGCGTACGATGTGCGCAACCTCTGCAAGGTCTACCGGGATCCCCAGGTCGTGGCGAACGACGGGATCTCCTGGTCCGTCGCGCGCGGCGAGTCCTTCGGCCTCCTCGGCCCCAACGGCGCCGGGAAGACCACGCTCGTGCGCCAGCTCGTCGGGCTGCTGCGGCCGACGTCAGGAGAGATCCGGCTGTTCGGCGAGGTCGTGCTCGCGGGGCGGCGGCCCGAGGCCCGCATCGCCCGCACCGTCGCGTACCTGCCGCAAGGCGCCGGCGCGCTCGGCGAGCTGAAGGTCGCGGAGGCGATCTCGTACACCGGGATGCTGCGCGGCCTCGGCAAGGACGCCGCGGCGTCCGACGCCGAGGAGCTGATGGACGCCCTGTCGCTGACCGGCCTCGCCGCCCGGCAGCTCCGCAAGCTCTCGGGCGGCCAGCGGCGGCTCGTGCAGATCGGCATGACGCTCGTCGGGCGGCTGCCGGTGCTCATCCTCGACGAGCCCACCGCCGACATCGACCCCGCGCTGCGGTCGCGGATCTGGGACCTCGTCGGGGATCGCGCCCGCTCGGGCGCAGCTGTGATCCTGGTCACGCACGACGTCTCCGAGGCCGAGCACGTCCTCGACCGCGTCGCGATCATGGGGGCCGGGAAGGTCGTCGCGGCGGGGACGCCGGCCGAGCTCAAGGCGGGGCTCTCGCACCGCACGAGGGTGGAGGTCCTCGTCGCGGAGGACGCGACGGTCGAGGCCGCGACGCTCGCCGGGCTCGTCCCCGGCGAGACCCGCGTGCGCGGCAAGCACTTGAGCGCGTGGGTGCCCGCGGAGGACGCGATCCCGTGCCTCGAGAAGGTCATCGCCGCCGCGGGGCTGGAGTCGCTCGAGGACGTGCGGCTGGTGTCTCCGACGCTCGAGGACGTCTACCTGGAGGTCGGGGGCCGGACGTTCGCCGAAGAGGAGACCGGATGACGCGCACGACCGCGGCCGGGAAGCTCGCCGTGCTCGTCCGCATGCAGATGGCGCGGATCAGGACCGCGTGGCGCCCCTACCTCATCGTCTCGTCGGCGATGCCGCTGGGGATCGCCGTGCTGATGCGCGCGGTGATGGAGCCCGCCCAGGCCGCGGAGTTCGGCGAGCAGATCGTCGCGGGGTGCGCGGTCCTCGCGATCGCGATGACGGCGATCGTCATGCTCGCGCAGCGCGTCGCGTCGATGAAGGAGAACGGCTCGCTCGACTACTACTCGACCGTCCCGGCGGGACGCGCGCCTCTGGTCGCGGCCGTGCTGGTCTCGTTCGCCGTCTTCGCGCTGCCGGGGACCGTGATCGTCCTGACGCTCGGAGCGCTGCTGTTCGATCTCTCGCTCGCAGCGTTGTGGGCCGCGGTCCCCGTGTGGGCGCTCGGCTCGTTCGCGCTCGCGGGGCTCGGCGTCGCCATCGGGTTCGCGGCCCCCGACGAGCAGCTTGCGGGGATGTACTCGAACCTCGCGATGATGGCGGCCCTCTTCCTCGGGATCCTTCCGGTGGATCGGATCCCGGAGTGGCTCGACCCGGTGCGCGCGCTGCTGCCGTCGACGTACGCCGCGGACGCTCTCAAGCCCGGCTTCGCCGGCGGGATAGCGGGCTCTCAGGTGTGGGACCTCCTGATCCTGGCCGCATTCGGGGCGGTATCCTTCTGGGCCGTCAGCGGGCCGCTGTGGCCCGACGCCGAGTGACCGTCCGGAGAGCTTCGTTGCCCCAGGCCACCGTCAAGCGCTACGACTCGATCTCGCGCACGGGCGTGCTCGTGTCCGACGACGGCGCGACCGAGTGGGCCATCGACGACGCGGCCCTCGAGGGATCGATGTTCCGATTCCTGCGGCCGGGGCAGCGGGTGACGTTCGACCTGGTCGAGGGGACCGCCGGCGCGGCCCCGCGCAATCTCCGCATCGGCGTCTAATACGCCGCGAGCTCACGCAGCCCACTTACGCTGTCCTTCTCATGCCGGGGCTCTACAAGGACGAGGGCGTCGTCCTCAAGACCATCAAGCTGGGCGAGGCCGACAGGATCGTCACGCTCTTCACCCGCGACCACGGCAAGGTCCGCGCCGTCGCTAAGGGGATCCGCAAGACCAAGAGCCGCTTCGGCGCACGGCTCGAGCCGTTCACGCACGCCGCCGTCCTCGTCTACCGGGGCCGGAACCTCGACACGATCACCCAGGCCGACATCCTCACGTCATTCCACGAGGTGCGGGGGGACTACACGCGGCTGACGTGCGCGGCCGCGCTGGCGGAGCTCGTCGAGAAGGTCACGCCCGACCGCGAGCGCGCCACGTCGGTCTACCGGCTCCTCGTGCAGGGCCTGGAAGCGTTGAGGGCGGACAAGGGGGCGACCGTCGTGCCGGCGTTCCTCGTCAAGCTGCTGTCGATCTCGGGCTACCACCCGCAGCTGTCGACCTGCGCGGGCTGCGGCGAGACCTCGGCCGGCCTCGGAGGCTTCAGCCCGGCCCTCGGGGGTGCGGTGTGCGCGAGCTGCTGGCGTGAGGACCGCGACGCTCTCGAGGTGTCGATCGACCGGTTGCTGCTGCTGTCGCGCCTGCTCGACCGCGACTTCGGCGAGCCCGCGGACGCGGGCGAAGCCGAGGAGCTCACGAACGTGCTGCGGCGCTACGCCGAGTACCACCTCGAGCGCCCGCTGCGGAGCCTGCGCCTCCTGCCGAGCGCGCGGTGAGCGCCGCGCGTATCCCGCGCCACGTCGCGATCATCATGGACGGCAACGGCCGGTGGGCCGAGGTGCGCGGGCTCCCGCGCACGAAGGGCCACGAGGAGGGGGAGCGCGCGCTGTTCGACGTCGTCGAGGGCGCCCTCGAGGCCGGCGTCTCCTTCCTGTCCGTGTACGCGTTCTCGACCGAGAACTGGGCGCGGCCCGCCGACGAGGTCGACTTCCTCCTCGGGTTCAACCGGACGCTCCTGAGGCAGAGGCGCGACGACCTGAACGAGCGCGGCGTCCGCATCCGGCGCGTGGGCCGACGCGTCCCCGTGCCCCAGGACGTGCTCGACGAGTTCGACGCCGCCGAGGCCGCGACGGCCGCCAACGACCGCATGGAGCTGCTGGTGTGCTTCAACTACGGGGGCCGCGCCGAGCTCGAGGACGCGGCGGCTGCCGGCTCGATACCGGAGAACCTCTACGCTCCGCACGTGCCCGACGTCGACCTGTTGATCCGGACCTCGGGCGAGCGGAGGCTCTCGAACTTCCTGCTGTGGCAGTCCGCGTACGCGGAGCTGTACTTCACGGACACGCTGTGGCCGGACTTCGACCGGCACGCGCTGTTCGCGGCCCTCGAGGACTACGCCGCGAGAGATCGCCGCTTCGGGGGCCTCGGCTAGGGGCGAACCGAGAAAGGTCCTTGATTCGGTCGCCTCACAAGCGCACTCTCTTCACACAAGACGTCAGGAGAGGAGGTTCGTGTGGCAACTAGCGCTTCGCGGGGAAGCATGCCTGCCGTCGAGACCCTGGGGACGCCCACGCTCTGGATCATGGGTGGGCTGGCTTTGGCCGTGGTCACCGGGATTCTCGGCAGCTTCTTCGACTCGGGCGACGACATGCAGTCGATCCTCTACTCGTTGGCGGCGATCGGCGGGACCGTCGCGGGCCTGCTGTTGCTCGTACGCCACTCCAGGGCCCGACTCGACTTGTCGGCCGCCGGATTCGGCGCGCTTGCGGCGCTGTCGATAGCAGGCTCCACCTTGGGATTCACGGGCACGACCGCCGAGAGCGTGGCGGGGATCCTGGCCGTCCTGCACTGGCCCGCGTTGTGGCTCATCGCCGCTCAGAACTGGTCGCCTGTCTGGGGCCGCGGGGCCGCGGCGCTATCCGGGCTGTTCTTCGCCCTGTGGGGCTACGGCTTCGTGCTCGGCGACGAGGCTGTCGACCCAGACTCGCCGATCGTGATCATCGCCTGGGTCGCGTTCACGATCGCGGCCGTCGGCTGGCTGATGACGCTGCGGGAAGAGGGAGACGCTCCGGGG
>JALZEG010000115.1 GCA_030862185.1 Actinomycetota bacterium | reverse complement strand
GCTAGCGCTCGATCCGGAACTTGATCCGGACGTGCGTCAGGTACTCGCTGATGGTTCCGTCGGAGACGTTGCAGGAGGTGTCGAGGACCTCCATGCCGGTGATGCCGCGGATCGTCTTCGACGCCTCGGCCAGGGCCTGGTTCGCCGCGTCCCTCCACGACTCGGACGAGACCCCTACGAGGTCGATCGTCTTGATGACCGCCATGAGCACCTCTCCCGGACTAGACGTTGCGGGCGCCGCGGATTGTACCGACGCGGGACCTGGGGGAGCCGCAAGGCGTCTTATTGACGTAGGAACGAGAGCGGGAGCCATTGGATGGAGACGGCGGTGCGCATCGGGCAGGGGCGGGGGAGGTTCGCGGACCTCTACGCCGCGCACGGGCGTGACGCCGTCCGCCTCGGGTACCTCCTGACCGGCAACGCCGCCGACGCGGAGGACCTAGCGCAGGAGGCGTTCGTCCGCCTGCTCGGGAAGTTCGGCGACCTGCGCAAGCCAGAGGCGTTCAGGACCTACCTGATGAGGACGGTGACGAACCTCGCGCGCGGCCGCGCCCGGCACCGCGACGTCGAGCGGCGGCACGAGGGGGCGCTACTCGCGCGCTCGGAGGAGACGGTCGAGGCGCCCGACCTCGGACAGCGGGACGCGCTGGGGGCCGCGCTGGCCCGGCTCCCGTACCGCCAGCGCGCCGCGCTCGTGCTCCGGTACTGCGAGGACCTCTCCGAGCAGCAGACCGCGGAGGTCCTCGACACGTCCGTGAAGGCGGTCAAGGGGCTCGTGACGCGGGGACTGGCGGCGCTGAGGGGGCAGGAAGAGGTGGGGCGATGAACGAAGTCGAGCGACGTCTGAGGGAGCTCGGCGATCAGGCTAGGGCGGAGGTGAACCGCGACCTCACGCCGCGCGGCGACTCGCTGCGGAAGATCGGCCGCCGGAGGCTCGCAGCCGCCACGAGCGCGATCGCGAGCGTCGCCCTGGTGGTCGGAGGCGGTGCGTTCGCCTTGTTGCGCGCGGAGGGGGAGCAGCCGCCCGTCCCGCCCGCCGACGCCCGGCGGACCCCCGACCCCAGCGCGTGCGGCTTTCCGCTGGACTTCGAGCCCACCTACCTGCCGCCCGGCTTCTCCGGCGAGCCGCGGCCGCGCCCGGAGGACGCGCCGTGGGTCGTGGCGCGCTTCGACGGCGGCAAGGGAACGGTGATCGACGTGACGACGCCCGTACATGGCTTCAGTCAGACGAGGCCATCTGAGATCGAGGTGCTCGACGGTCCGGCGACGATCGGCACGATCCACGAGGGATATTCCGTCGCGTTCGATCGCGCCCGCTGCCACTACGTCCTGAACGCGTACGGCGTGAGCGAGCGCGAGCTGCGCCGCTTCGCCGTGGGACTGCGGGAGCTCACCCCGCTGCCGTTCGCGGGGATGTGGCCTGAGGATTCGCGCGGACCTGCGTACGACGCCTGCAAGGTGCGGCCGCTCGACCGGCGGTGGCCGCTTCCGGTCGCGCGCACGTTCGTGCGGAAGGTCCTCCACTGGCAGCGTTACGAGCTCGACACGAGCGACAAGGGCAACCCACGCAAGGTGAACGTGAACGGGCCGAACCCTCCGTACGAGGACAGGGTGCCCGACGTGCAGCTGTTCCTGAAGGAGGTGCTGCCGGACTGCTGGTCGATCACCGGCGTCACGACCGGCCGGTACCACCGCGCCGCCGACCCCGGCGTCTCGGTCCGCGGCCGCACCGTCGAGATCGCGTTCGACCCGCACGAGGCGGCGGCGGCGACGGTCGAGGTCGGCTACGGCGGCCGGGTCGAGACCGCGGAGTGGCAAGGCGGGGACCCCGTCCTGCGCCTGGATCTGCCGTTCGACCCCGACACGACCGGTCACTTCCTCGTCCTGTTGCGCAACCCGAACGGGTTCCCGTTCGGCGCGATCGGCGGGACGCTTCCACCGGGCGACTTCCCGGCCGGATAGGAGACGCGGCTGCGGGTACCTCTTGGGGCATGGCTTCTCACGATTCCTTCAGGCCCATGCTCGCCGCGCTGGTGCGGGAGCTGCCGGTCGGAGACGGCCTCTACTACGAGCCGAAGTGGGACGGCTTCCGCTGCCTCGCGTTCGTCGACGACGGCGTCGACATGCGGAGCCGGCACGGGCGGCCGCTCACGCGGTACTTCCCGGAGGTCGCCGGGCCGCTCGCGTCGTTGGGCCGGGACTTCGTCCTCGACGGCGAGCTCGTGGTCCCCGCCGGGGACCGCCTCGACTTCTCCGCGCTCCTGCAACGGCTCCATCCCGCGGGGTCGCGCGTCGAGCTGTTGAGTCGCGAGACGCCCGCCGCCTTCGTCGCGTTCGACGTCGTCGTCGCGGCCGGCGCCGACCTGACGGGGCGCGGGTTCGGCGAGCGGCGCCGGATCCTCGAAGCGCTCCTCGACGGCGCGCCCGAGGCGATCCGGCTCACTCCGTCCACCAGCGATCCCATGGTCGCAGCGCGGTGGCTCGAGGACGCGGCCGGGGGCGGGATCGACGGCGTCGTCGTGAAGGACGAGTCGTTGCCGTACGTGCCGGGGAAGCGGCGGATGCTGAAGGTCAAGCGGGAGCGGACGGCCGACTGCGTCGTCGGCGCGTTCCGCTGGCACGGCGAGGAACGGACGGTCGGGTCGCTGCTGCTCGGGCTGTACGACGGGGACGTGCTGAGGCACGCGGGGCTCGCCGCGTCGTTCGGCGCGGCGACGCGCCGGGGGCTGACCGAGACGTTGCTCCCACTCGTCGTCCCGCTCGAGGGCCACCAGTGGGAGCACGGCTTCAACGTCGGCGGCGGGCCGGTGGGGCGTCTTCCCGGCGCGGCGAGCAGGTTCGCCTACGGCCGTGAGGTCACGTTCGTCCCCGTCGAGCCCGACCTCGTATGCGAAGCGGCCTACGACCACATCGAGCACGACCGGTTCCGGCACGCGCTCAAGTTCCGGCGCTGGCGGCCGGATCGCGACCCGCGCTCGTGCACCTACGACCAGTTCCCCACGGAACCCGCGCCGGTCACGGCGATGCTCCAGGAACCCAGATGAAGCAGCGGCTCGACGTCGACGTCGAGGGACGGCGCGTCACGATCTCGTCGCCGGACCGGATGCTGTGGCCCGCAGCCGGGTTCACGAAGGGCGACGCGCTCCTCTACTACACGCGCATCGCTCCGGTGCTGCTTCCCGAGATACGCGGCCGCCCGTTGACGCTCAAGCGCGCGCCGGAGGGCGCGCACGGGCCCTGGTGGTACCAGACGGAGTGCCCGCGGCCCCCGGCGTGGATGCGGACGATCGCCGTGCGCGGCGCGGAGGGAGACAAGACGTGGAACTACTGCGCGGCGGACGAGCCCGCGGCCCTCGTGTGGCTGGCGAACCTCGGCTGCCTCGAGCTGCACCCCATGCTGTTCGCCGAGTCCGACCCGGAGCACCCGCTCGACCTCGTCTTCGACCTCGACCCCGGCCCGCCCGCCGGATTGGTCGAGACGGCGGCGGTCGCGCTGACGTTGAGGGCCGCGCTCGAGGGCGTGGGGCTGCGCAGCTTCGTGAAGTCTTCGGGCGCGGCCGGGCTGCACGTCGTCGCGCCGCTCGCCGGGACGAACACCTTCGAGGAAACGCGGTCGTTCGCGCGCCTGGTGGCCGAGACGGTGGAGGGCTCGGACGACTCGGTCGTCACGCAGAAGGGCCCGGACGCGCGGCGCGGCAGGGTGCTCATCGACTGGCAGCAGAACGGCCGGTTCCGGTCGGTGGCCGGTCCGTACTCGCTGCGGCTGGCGCGGCTCCCGTATGTCGCGGCGCCGCTGGCCTGGGAGGAGCTGGAGGCCGCGGTCGCGGAACGGTCGGACTCACGGCTCCTCCTGCTGCCGGACGGCGTCCTCGAGCGGGTCGACCGCGGCGCGGATCCGTGGCAGGGCGCGGACCGCTCGGGACAGCCGCTGCCGCTCGGCGCGTGATATCAAAAAGCGGCTCCGGCGGACGACCCCATAGGAGGAACACAATGCGTTCGGCGCGTATCGCCCTGATCGGCGCGGTGGCGGCATCCACGCTCCTGCTCGGCTCCCCCGCGCAGGCACGGCACTGCTGCGGCCTGGAGGACCCGACCCTCAACTCGATCTGCGAGAGTCACGGGACGGACCTGCCGCTGTTCCAGAAGCTCTACTGCCTGATCTCGCCGCACTGCTGACGCAGAGCGTCGCTATATTGCGCGGGTGCAACGGCCCCGCGGCCACGTCCTCGTCGTCGTAGCGGGAGTCGCGCTGCTCGCGACCTCGTTCGTCCCGTTGTGGGCGACTTACCGGGTGCCGGGTCTCGGCATCGTGCCCCCGCGGACGTTCCACCAGAACGCGTGGACGGCCTACGGCCTCACGATGCAGATCGGGCTCGCGCTGGCGCTGGCCGGGACGGTCCTCGCGTTGATCGTCGCGCTCCGGCCCTCCGTCGCCCCGCCCGACGGGGCGCGCGTCCTGCTCGGAGTCTGCGCCGCGGCGACGCTGTTGCTCTGCTGGCAGATCGTCACCGGGCCCCTCGACACGTCGGATCCCAACGGCTACGGCGTCGATCGCGGGATCCTGCTGTTCACGGGGGCCGCGCTCGCCGCGGCGATGACCTACGGTAGCCACGTCGCGTGGAGGGAAAGCGGCCGGGGCGGCCCCGTTCGGGGATGATGTGCGCGAGACGCGCCCAACGACGTAACTAGGAGAGTGATCCGAGCATGGACACGGACCTGTTCCAGATCCTCACGCTGATCCTGCTGCTGGGCCTGTTGCTCACCCTGTTCGGCGTGCTGCAGTCGCTGGGCGCGATCCGGAAGTCGCTCGACCGCGGCGCGTCTGCTGCGGCCCCCGCGGCCGCGCCGGAGCCCGTGGTCCAGACGCCCGCATCGGAGCCGGACGAGCAGCCCTCCACGTGGACGCGTCCCGAGGAGACGGCGGAGCCCCAACCGGTCGAGGCCGAGCCCGCGCGCACGGGATGGCCGGCTCCGCAGGTGGCCGCGGCGCCCGAACCCTCGACGGCCGTGGAAGAGCCCGCGCCCGCCGACGCGACCGGGAGCCGAGTCCTGTACGGCGACACGGGGCTGACGGCCGCGACGCCGAGCGACGCGGCGCTGCGGCCGGCGGAGGCGTCAGAGCCCGCCGCGCAGGCGGCTCCCGAGCCCGAGACACAGACGGCGCTCGAGCCCGAGAGGCAAGGCGCAGCCGCGGAGGACCCGCAGGAGCAGCCCTTCGAGCGTGACGGCCGCTGGTGGTTCCGGCGCGGCGACGAGCTGCTCGTCTACGAGGAGCAGACCGGGCAGTGGGTCGCAGCCCCCGAGCCCTCGACGTCGGGCAGCGTCGCCGCCTCCTCCCAGCCCGCGGGCGGGACCGAGGCGGCCGCGGCACCCGTGGAGGGCCAGGTCACGACGCAGCACGAAGCCGTCGGCTCGTTCTGGAAGTGCCCGTCGTGCGGAGCGGTGAACGGTTCGACCGCGACGTCGTGCCGCATGTGCTTCACAGCTCGTCCGTAGCCAGCTCCTTCAGCTTCGGACCGATCCACGGCAGGCTGGGGTCCTTCCCGAGCGCGGTCGCGGCCAGGAACAGGATCCACAGGGCCGCTCCCGCGGTCGCCACGGGCAGGACCAGCGACTCGTTCAGCGCAGACGCGAGGTAGAGGAGCGCCGGCCAGAGCGCGCCGATGACGATCGCCTGGAGGCCGTGCCACCGGGCGCGCTCCGTGCGGCCCGAGAAGTAGGCGAGGAGCCCCGTGACCGGAAGCATCAGGTAGGCGAACGCTGCCATGGTGTGGGCCACCCTAAGACCGGGGGAGAGTGTGGACATGAGCAACCGGCTGGCGCAGGAGACGAGCCCGTACCTCCTGCAGCACAAGGACAACCCCGTCGACTGGTACCCGTGGGGGCCGGACGCGCTCGACCGCGCGCGGGCCGAGGACAAGCCGATCCTCCTCTCGATCGGCTACGCCGCGTGCCACTGGTGCCACGTCATGGAGCACGAGTCGTTCGAGGACGCCGCGACCGCCGCGGTGATGAACGAGGGGTTCGTCTGCGTGAAGGTCGACCGCGAGGAGCGGCCGGACCTCGACGCGATCTACATGGAGGCCGTGCAGGCGATGACGGGCCACGGCGGATGGCCGATGACCGTCTTCCTCTCCCCGGACGGGGCGCCGTTCTTCGGCGGTACGTACTTCCCTCCGGAGGACCGCCACGGTCTGCCGGGCTTCAAGAGCCTGCTGCGCGCCGTCGCGGACGCGTGGAGGGAGCGCCGCGCCGAGGTCGACGCGCAGGGCCGCAAGCTCGTCGACGCGATCGGCGTCGCGACGAGGCTGAGCCCGTCGCACGAGGTCGTGACCTCGGAGCTC
>JALZEG010000103.1 GCA_030862185.1 Actinomycetota bacterium | reverse complement strand
GGCTCGCGCTGCTTCTTCCGGTAGGTGTTGATGTAGGCGTTGGTCATGATGCGGAACAGCCACGCCTTGAGGTTCGTGCCCTCCTCGAAGCGGTCGAAGGAGCGGTAGGCGCGCAGCATCGTCTCCTGCACGAGGTCCTCGGCGTCGGCGGGGTTGCGCGTCATCCGCAGGGCCGACGCGTAGAGCGAGTCGAGCAACGGGAGCGTGTCGCGCGAGAAGCGCGCCTTGTCCGCGGGCGACAGGTCGACGCGCTTCGCCTCAGCCATGGGTCTTCCCTCCGCCAAACCCTTCCAGCAGCCCGGAGTCGAACGAGAACATCAGCTTGCCCTTGTCCTCGTGCGCCCTCAGGGCCGAGTCGACCAGCGAGCCGACCAGCTCGGGGAACGGCACGCCCGACGGCTCCCACAGGTAGAAGGCGAACGAGCCGGGGGTGGTGTTGATCTCCATGACCCATGTGTCGCCCGATTGCTCGTCGACGAAACTGTCGATCCGGGCGACGCCGGCCGCACCGACCGCAGCGAAGGCCGCGAGCGCGTTGTCCTGGACCTGCTTGGTCAGCTCTTCGGAGATGGGGGCCGGGATGCGGCGGTCCTGCGTGTCCATGCCCCCCGCCTCTTTCGAGCCGGCCGACTTTCCGCCGCGCATGTACTTGTCCTCGAACGAGAGGAACTCGCGCCACCCGACGGGCTGCTCGCACACCGAGGCACGGGGCGGCAACCCGGGCCCCCCGAGCACCGAGCAGTTCACCTCGATGCACCCTTCCATCGCCTTCTCCACGAGCACCCTGTCGTCGTAGCGCCGGGCGACGTCGAGGGCTCCAGCCAGCGCCGCCCGGTCGGGGGCCCGGCCGATGCCGACGCTCGACCCGAGCCGCGACGGCTTGACGAACGCCGGGTAGCCGATGGACTCCTCGACCCGGTCGAGCACCGAGTCCACGTTCGCGTCGAGCTCGGCCGTCGTCACGACCACGTGCGGCACGACCGGGAGGCCGGCCGCCTCGAACACGGTCTTCATCTCGACCTTGTTCATCCCGATCGCCGAGGCGAGCACGCCGCTGCCCGTGTACGGGATGCCCGCCATCTCGAGGAGGCCCTGCAGCGTCCCGTCCTCGCCGAACGTCCCGTGGATCGCGGGGACGACGACGTCGAGCAGGATCCGCCGCGGCCCTTTGAGGCGCCCGCCGGGGGCCTGCAGCCCGCTGCCGTCGAGCGCGAGGACGACCTCGTCACCGGCCTCCTCGTGCCGTCCGTTCTTGTAGACGTCGAGGTCGTCGAGGGCCGGCGACGAGAACCAGCGGCCGTCGCGGGCAACGTAGACCGGGACGACGTCGTAGCGCTCGCGGGCCACCGCCATCACCTGGTGCGCGGTCACGATCGAGACGTCGTGCTCGACCGAGCGCCCGCCGAAGACCACGCCGACGGTGAGATCTCCTGCCATGGCGGCAGTTTAGTGGCGCCGGTCCGTCAACCCTCGTACTGGTCGGGGAGGTCGTTCTCGAACAGCACGACGTCTCCGGACGCGACGATCGTCGCGAGCTCCTTCGTCGCCTCGTCGAGCGACCCCACCGTCACCACGCGAGCGCGGCCGGACGCCGCGCCCGTCAGGATCGCCTCGCGGTTGAGCCGCGCCACGACGATCAGGACGTCCGCGACCCCGGCGGCGGCGCGCCCGAGGCCCTCGTTCGCGGAACGCTGCAGCTCGCCGAGCTCGACTATCCCCGGGGTGACGACGATCCTCTGCCGGGCGGGCATCGACCCCAGCACCTCGAACGCCGCAGCCGCTCCGTCGGGGTTGCTGTTGAAGGCGTCGTCGATCACGGTGACGCCACCGGGCGCGTCGATCAGCTGGAGGCGGTGCTCGACGGGGGTCAGCGCGGCAATCGGGTCGCGCAGGGAGTCGAGGTCGCGCCCGGCGTGCAGCGCGACCGCGACGCCCGCGAGGACGTGGCCGATCGAGTGCCGGCCGAGGAGCCTCGTCGTCGCGCGCACCGACGCGCCCGACCGGCGATCCACGATCGTCAACGCCGTGCCGCTGCGGGTGGTCTCGACTCCGGTCGCGGTGACGTCCGGCTCTCCCGCGGCGTCGAGGCCGTAGCGGATCACGTCGACGCCGGCGAGCTCGCTGCCGAGGCCGCGGATCGTCGAGTCGTCGGAGTTGACGACCGCCACGCCCCCGGGCCGCAGCGTGCGGACGATCTCGAGCTTCCCCTCCCTGATCGCGTCGCGCGAGCCGAAGCTGGCGAGGTGCGCGGTCCCGATCGCGGTCAGCACCGCCACGTCGTGGCCGACGAGACGTCCGATCTCCGCGACGTCCCCGCGTTGTCGCGCCCCCATCTCGACGACGAAGAAGCGGTGGCGCGGCTCGAGGCCCTCGTTGATCGCGCGCACGACGCCCATCGTCGTGTTGAAGGAGCCGGGCGTGACGAGAACCTCGCTCTCCGGCCCCAGCAGGCGTCCGACGGCGAACTTCGTCGACGTCTTGCCGTACGAGCCCGTTATCCCCACGACGGTCGGGTGGACTTCGGCGAGCTTCCGCTTCGCCAACCGCAGATAGCGCGCGTTGACCGCATCCTGCACCGGCGCCAGGAGCCAGTCCGCCGCCGGGACAAATAGCGGCGCCCACACGAAGGCGGCGACGGTCGCCAGCGCCCACGCGATCAGGTCCGCCGGCGCGCCCCCGAGGAAGAGATGAGCCGCCGCGGACGGGAGAAGGACGCCGAGAAGCGACAGCAGGGTCGCGGCCACGACGATGCGCCAGGCGCGGCCGGTCATCACGAGCGGCTTCTTCGCGGTCCCCGGCCTCAGGAACCACGACTTGTCCCCGTTGGCGGCGAGCCACCTGCGGTAGTTGCGCCGCTTGTACGCCTCGAGCTGGAAGACGTGAAGCGCCCGCCGCAGCCTCACGAACTGGAACGCGGTGAACGCGGGAACGACGACGTAGACGATCGTCCGCAGCAAGAACGAGTACCCCGTGAACGGGTCGTCGAAGGTCATGGGGTGGGTGGGGACTGAATGAAGTGCCGCACGATCCGGCAGAAGCGGTCCGGCTCGTCGAGGTACGCGAAGTGCCCGGCCCCCTCGAGCATCACGAGCCCGGCGTCGGGGATCCTCTGCTCCATCGTCCGTGCGTGCGCGACGGGCACCGCGTCGTCGTTCGTGCCCCAGACGAGCAACGTCGGAGAACTCACCTTCGGCAGCAGCTCCGTCAGGTCCTCGTTCACGACCTTGACGAACGTCGGACGCAGCGGCCCCGCGTTGCGGTAGTCCTCCGACGCGATCCTGCGGTAGAGCGCGTCGCGGAGCGCGTGACCGGGGGGGCCGAGACGTCCGGCCGCCCGTCCCGCGCGCGAGACGCCGCGCTTCACCCGTGCCTTGAACGACGGCGGCGTCCTCAGCCCCGATGACCCCGCGAGGACGAGCCGCCGCACCACGGTCGAGGTCGCGGCCAGGTACAGAGAGGTCTTCGCTCCGAACGAGTGGCCGACGAAGTCCGCCCGCTCGACACCGGCCGACACGAGGACGTCGCTCACGAACGCGGCGTAGTCCGGCGTCCCCCACGCGTCCGCGGGCGCGGGCGACTCGCCGAACCCGGGCAGGTCGAGCGCGAGCACGCGCCGGGACGAGGCCAGGCAGTGGATCACCGGCGCCATCGACTCGATGCGGCCGCCCCAGCCGTGCAGCACGACGACCGGCTCACCGGAGCCGAGGTCGACGAGGCGCGCGGTCTGCCCGCGTGCCTGGACGACGATGGAAGCCTCCTCGAACGCCACGCGCGCCATGCTCGCGTACGGCGCGCTAGCCCTCCTTCTTGGACCGCTCGCCGAGCCGACCGGTGCCCTCGATCTCGACCGTCTCGAGCACCACGTCCTGGGCCGGCCGGTCCTGCGCGCCGGTCTTGACCGTCGAGATCTTCTCGACGATCTCCATGCCCTCGGTGACCTCGCCGAAGATCGTGTGCTTGCCGGTCAGCCAGGGAGTCGGCGCCACTGTGACGAAGAACTGGGAGCCGTTCGTGTTCGGCCCGGCGTTCGCCATCGCCAGCAGCCCCGCCCTGTCGAACTTCGGTCCGCCCGGCGGGCACTCGTCCTCGAAGCGGTAGCCGGGGCCGCCCGTGCCGGTGCCCTGCGGGTCGCCGCCCTGGATCATGAAGTCGGGGATGACGCGGTGGAAGATCGTTCCGTCGAAGAGCGGCTCGCTCTTCCGTTGGCCGTCGCGCGGGTCCTTCCACTCGCGCTTCCCGGTCGCGAGGTCGACGAAGTTGGCGACGGTCGTCGGCGCGTGGTCCGGCATGAGCCGGACGGTGAAGGTCCCCTCGGACGTCACGAACCTGGCAGTGCTCGGCATGCTTCCTCCTCGATTTCGTGGAGCATCGCCGAGGCGACGCTTCCGTAGGTTGCAAGCAAAACGCCCCAAGCAGGGGCGAGATAGTCATTGCGGCCGCCTAAACGACCCAAACGGACTATAGAGACTTATCCGCGAGCGGCCGAGACTCTCCTTAGGAGGTCCGAGATGCGCTCGACGGGAGGTAGAAGGAGATGGACGCCCCGATGATCCTCGCGATGACGGCGATCTTCCTGGGCCTGATGGCGGTCGCGCTCGTAACCGACCACCGCTAGC
>JALZEG010000087.1 GCA_030862185.1 Actinomycetota bacterium | reverse complement strand
CCGGCCCGCTCGCGCCCGTGGCGACGCCCGACCCGCGCCCCGAGCTCGGCGGGCAGGCCACCCCCGACCCGGCCGAGCGCGACGCGGCGACGCCGTGGGACGACTCGGAGCCGCCGCGGCAGCTCGTCGATCTCACCGGGGGTGGGGGAGTGGAGCCGACCGAGCGCGACGACGCCCGGCCGAGCGTGCTCGCCGCGACGATCTCGAAGCTGGCCCGCACCGCGGGCGAGGCCGTCAAGACGTTCGCGTTCCCGCTCTCGTTGACGATCCTCGTGCTCGTCTTCCTGTTGATCCAGGGCGAGATCGATCGGCGCGACCCGAAGCTCGCGTTCGCGCCCGTCGACTCGTCCAAGGACATGGTGTATTTCGAATGAGGAGGACTGCGAACGGCTCGGGGCGTTCGTCCGAGATGGTCTCCCTCGCGGAACGCATGGGGTACCTGCAGGGGCTGCGCGCGGGCTTCGTCGGCGTCGCGGTGCTCTCCGTCCTGTTGTTCCGGGGCACGGTCGGAGCGTCGGTCCGCGACGTGGTCGCTGTGTCGTTCGGGTACTTCACCGTCACCGCGCTGATCGAGGCGTTCCGGCGCGTCGGCGGCGGCCGCCACCTTTACATGGTGGCGGGGATGCTCCTGGTCGACGGCGTCTACCTCGCGTGGGTCATGTACTTGACGGGATTCGTGCAGAGCCCGTTGCGGTTCATGCTCTACCTCCACCTCGTCGCGGTGACCTTGCTCGCGTCCTATCGGACCGGTCTGAAGATCGCCCTGTGGCACTCGCTTCTGTTCTTCGTGGTGTTCCACGGGCAGCTCGCGGGCCTGCTCGAGCCGCAAGGCGGGACGCTCGACATGCGCGGCATCGACGGCATCATCGAGTACCGGCCGTCGGTCTTCAACGTGACCGCGTTCTGGATGGTCGCGCTCGGCACGTCGGTCTTTTCGTTCCTGAACGAGCGAGAGCTGCGCCGCCGCAAGAACGACCTCGAGGCGTTGAACGAGATGGGCGTCGAGTTCGAGACGCTGTCGGACGCGGGGAAGGTCGCGGAGTCGTACCTGACGAGGGTGTGCGACGCGCTCGGCTTCCGTCGTGCGCTGGTCGTCGCAGGACCCGATGGCTTGCTGTCGGTCCTCGCCGCGCGGGGCGCCGGCGGCGTCGGGAACGCGGTTCCCGAAGACTGCGGGCTGTGGGTGGAGGTCGCCGCGCGCCGCGAGACCATGCTCGTTACCGACCTCGACCCGGGAACGGACAGCGTGATCGCGACGCTCCTCCCGGGGGCGCGCAACCTCGTCGTAGCGCCGCTCGTGGCCGACGGGAGCCCGCTCGGCTTCCTGGTCGCGGAGCAGCGACGGCGCGGCCACCGTCTCGAGCGCCGCGTCCTGACGACGGTCGGCCAGTTCACCTCGCACGCGGCCCTCGCGCTGCGCAACGCGTGGCTGCTCGAGGAGGTCCGCCGGATGGCGGACACCGACGCCCTCACCGGCCTCGACAACCGGAGGTCCTTCGAGCTGGCGCTGGAGAGAGAGGTCGCCAGGTCCGCCCGCACCGGCGAGCAGCTGACGCTCGTCCTCCTCGACATCGACTACTTCAAGGAGCTCAACGATCGGCACGGCCACCAGGTCGGCGACGACGTTCTCCGCGCCACGGGGGCGGCGCTGTCGGCGGCGTCGCGGGAGTTCGACACCGCGGCCCGCTACGGCGGCGAGGAGTTCGTCGTGCTGCTGCCGGGCTGCTCCTCCGAGCAGGCCGTCGACGCCGCGGAGCGCCTGAGGGCCGCGATCGCCGGGGTCGGAGAGGGCTTCTCGATCACCGCGAGCGCGGGCGTCGCGACGCTCCCGCTCAACGCCGCCGACGCAGCCGGCCTCGTCCGGGCGGCCGACCGCGCGCTCTACGAGTCGAAGCGACGGGGGCGCGACGTCACGACCAGGTCGTCGCAGCGGCCTCCCGAGACCCCCGATCCCACCACCGGAGTGGTCGCCTCCGCAGTCTGAGCAAGCCGGGTTTTCCTCCTCAATGGCGCCTGCGGCGTGCCGATATTTACCAGAGCATCCCGAGCCGAGGGCGGCCGGGAGCAGGGGAAAGGACCGGCAGTTGATCCGTGGGGGGTCGTTGACGACCGATTCGAGGCGCCTGTGCGCGGCCCTCGTGGTGTCGTTCGCCCTCATCCAGGCCTTCACGTTCGTCCCGAGCGCCGCCGGGGCACCCGGCGACGACCCCTGCGACAGGCCGGGGGCCGGGAACGAGAAGAAGTGCGAGACCCCTGCGCCCACCCCTCCGCCCCCTACCCCGACGCCCACCGACCCTCCGCCCCCTACCCCGACGCCCACCGAGCCCCCCACGCCGCCGCCTCCGACGGCCCCGGTCGAGACGCCCGCGCCTTCGGCGTCGCCGGAGCCCAGCGCGTCGCCGGCTCCGTCGAGCTCGCCCACTCCGAGCGCGTCTCCCGGACCCACGACCTCGCCGCCGCCCTCGAGCTCTCCGGGGCCGACGAGCCCCTCGACCCCTGTCCCGTCGATCCCGCCGACGTCCACCCCGGTCGTTACTCCCCCGCCTCCGACGGAGCCTCCGGTGATCACGCCGCCGCCGGTCGGCACCCAGCCGCCCGGCACGCTCCCGCCCCAGCCGACGCCGGCACAGACGCAGCCGCCGAACCCCGCGGGCCCGCAGCCCCCGGCCGTCGACCCGACGGCGGGCGTGACCCAGCCGCTGGCGCCGGTGGAGACCGACGACCCGGGGACGGGGCAGGCCTTCCCGTTGCCCCCGCCCGGGGGCCGCGGTCCGACCGCTCCGATCCTCGAGGCGCTGTCCGACCTCGACGACCTCGCCGACAGGGTGACGGATCCGAAGCCCGCCGCCGCGCCGGAAGCAGACGTCGCCCACGCGTTCGGGCTGCGCCTGCCGCTGGGATCGTCCATCGGGAACCTCGCGAGGACCGCAGGGCAGGCGGTCCAGGAGTTCGCCTTCCCGCTGACGCTTGCAATCGCAGTGCTGCTGTTCCTGCTGTTCCAGGGTGAGCTCGACCGCAGGGATCCGAAGCTCGCCTACGCGCCCGTCGACTCGACAAAGGACATGGTGAGCTTCGAATGAAGAAGCACGAGGGGCAGGCGACGCCTCGCTCGGAGTCGCCGGAGATCGTCTCGCTCGCCGAGCGGATGGGATACCTGCAGGCGCTGCGGGCCGGGTTCGTCGCGGTGGTGCTCGCGTCCGCCGTCTTCGCGTCGCGTTTCGTGGGAGCGTCACTGCGCGACCTCGTCGTCGTCTCGGCCGGATACTTCGTCCTCACCGGCGTGACGGAGGCGCTGCGCCGGCTCGGCAAGGCGCGCGCCCTCTACGTCGTGGGTGGCATGCTCCTCGTCGACGGCATCTACCTCGCCGGCGCGATGTACGCGACCGGCTTCGCCGACAGCCCGCTGCGGTTCCTGCTGTACCTGCACCTGATCGCCGTGACGTTGCTCGCCTCCTACCGCACCGGTCTGAAGATCGCGGTGTGGCACTCGCTGCTGTTCTTCGTCGTCTTCCACGGCCAGCTTGCGGGGATCCTCGCGCCGCAGGGCGTCGAGCCGACCGACGGCATCGGCGCGCTGACCTACCGTCCCTCGGTGTTCAACGTGATGGCGTTCTGGCTCGTCGCCATCGGCACCGCGGTGTTCTCGTCAGTGAACGAGAAGGAGCTCCGGCGCCGGAAGATCGACCTCGAGGCCCTCAACGAGATGGGCGTCGAGTTCGAGAACGTCACCGACCCGCTCGCCGTCGCGTCGACGTTCCTCGAGCGCGTGTGCGAGGCGTTCGACTTCAAGCGAGGCGTGGTCCTCGCGAGCCCCGCCGGAGACATGGGCGTCGTGGCGGCGCGGGGCGCGGATTCCGACGACGACACGTCGCTTGGCCTCGACGAGATCGTCGCCAAGGCATGGCGCGGACGCGAGACGTCGCTCGTCCGTCGCCTCGACGCCCGGAAGGACCCGCGGCTCGCGCGACTACTGCCCGGGGCGCGCAACGTCCTGATCGTCCCGCTGTTCGCCGACGCCGCACCGCTCGGCGTGCTCGCAGTCGAGCACGGGGGCCGGACCGGCAAGATCGAGCGCCGCGTGATCACGACCGTCGGCCAGTTCTCGTCGCACGCCGCGCTGGCGTTGCGCAACGCGTGGCTGCTCGACGAGATCCGTCGCATGGCCGACACCGACGGCCTCACGGGGATCGCAAACCGCCGGTTCTTCGAGACCGCGCTCGACAGGGAGATCTCCCGGGCGAAGCGCACTGGAGAGCAGCTGACGCTCGTGATGCTCGACATCGACCACTTCAAGCAGCTGAACGACACGCACGGCCACCAGGTCGGCGACCAGATCCTGCACGTGGTCGGGACCGTCCTCAGCGGGGCGTGCCGGGACTTCGACGTCCCGGCCCGCTACGGGGGCGAGGAGTTCGCAGTGCTCTTGCCGGGGTGTACGACGCAGGAGTCGTTCAGCGCCGCGGGTCGTCTCCGCAAGGTCATCTCCGAGATGGAGGGCGTGGTCCCGGTAACGGCGAGCGCGGGCGTCGCGACGTTCCCGCTGCACGCGTCGGACGCGGCGAGCCTCGTGAAGGCGGCCGACGAGGCGCTGTACGAGAGCAAGCGCCTGGGCCGCGACCGCGTGACGCGCTCGCGGCGCAAGAGCGTGGCGGTGGTGGAGCAGAAGGTGGCCGAACCGGTCGCCTAGCCCCAGAAGGAGGAGCGCTCGGCACGAGCGTCGAAGTTAACTTCGCGATAACATCCCGGTACCGGGAGCTTCGCGGAGGGGATGATGCGACGACTTGCGGTGCGAATTGGCCTCGTCACGCTGCTGCTGGCGGCGGGTCTGGCACCTCTACCGGCGCTCGGAGCTGCGCGCCCGCCTCTGAAGCTGGCGGGGAAGACGGTCGTAGCTGCTGACGGCCCTTCCGTGGCGCGTGTAGATCTCCCGAAGGGCGTCGGCTTCTGGCATCCGTGGTTCGATCCCGACCGCCCCGACTTCCGAATCGAGGGTGGGTCGGGCCTCGTGCTGTTCGCGCTGTTGAATACCGACGGCAGCGAGCCGACAGGGCTCGTCGGCGGGCGCCTTCCGGAGGATGCCCGGTCGGAGCTCTTCCTCACCCATGTCGGCCTCGGGCCGACGGGCACCGACTGGGAGGGCTTCTGGAACGTTCCGCGCGGGCATTACCGCCTGTACGTCTTCGCCGACGAGCCTGTCCGTCTGTCTTTCCTCCTAAAAGGCCTGGATGGCACGAGAAGGATTCGACCCGCGGCCTCCGCGCGTTACGAGGTCAGGGAACCGGAACGTCTCGTCGACACGAGTCCCGCCCATAACCTCTACTGGGCGGGCGCCACCGGCTCGCTCGAAGGCAAGGTCGCCCAGCTCCAACTTCTCTGGACCGAGGAGTCGGCGCACCTCTCCAGCCAGACCGGGTTCTGTTGGTACGACGCCGAACCTCCCGACGAGACCACCGCCTATATGCCGGGCTGTCCTTTCGCCGACAGCCAGGACGTCGTCGAGGTCACCGGAGATTTCGTCGGGGATTGGTTTTCGATCGCAACCGGCCTTCGTCTTCCCGTCCCATCAGGGCACAGCGGCCAGGGGATGTGGTTCGTCTCCGCCGCTGCGATCGAAGACGTGGGACACGTCACAGCCTGGCTGGACCTCGGCCTGAACTGACTTCTCGTAACTTTCGCCTTATCCCAAGTCAAATTCCCAGTTTGAAATTAGGAGGGTTACCGCCCTCTTTCTTCGAAATCCCTCCTCGACTTTTCCGGCGAGCGAGGTCATATGAGAGGAGGTGGCGGATCCGTCGCGCGCCGGTCGTTCGTGCTCAACAGAGGAGGTGATCTTCAGTGCGTTCCCTTAGCAAGCGCCGTTTCGCCGCGGCCGGAGTCATGGCCGCAGCTGTGGTGATCTCGGTCATTCCGGCGACACCGGCCGCGGCCGCCGTCGCCGACGTCGAGGCGATCGGGGGCGGGAACCTTCCCGGACGCATCGTCCGCGCGTCGTGCCGAGTCACCGGAGCGTTGATCTCCCTCAACACGCTTCAGCTGGTCGTCGAGGCTGATGCGACCGCGACACCGGATGGGCTCCTCACGGAGGTGTCGTGCACCGCGTCGTCCGCCGCTGGCGGATCCGTCGCGGCGGTTCCCGTAGCGTGCCCCGGTCCAGCGTGCGCCAGCGCCGGAACCGGACAAGTACGCCTCGGGCTCATCACGGTGTGCGTGACGGCGACGGGCCATTTCGGCCCGCTGTTCCCGGAGTCGAAGACCGTGAGCCACTGCGCCACGGGCGCCGGCGCCAAGTTCGAACAGGACTGGGTCAGCGTCAACTGAGCGAACCGCGGACGGGGCCGCGCTGGTCCCGTCCGCGTCTTTCGCGCGATGGTCCACCGCTATCCTGCCGGGGTGCAGACCCAGGCCGACAGGTCGCAGGCTCCCGGCGCCGCGGCCCCCCCGATACTCGTCGCCACCGACGTCCGCAAGGTCTACCGGACCGGAGCGGGGACGGTCGAGGCGTTGCGCGGCCTCGACCTCGTGATCCCGCGCGGCGAGTTTCTCGCCGTCATGGGTCCTTCGGGATCGGGCAAGACGACGTTGCTCAACTGTCTGTCCGGCCTCGACGACGTCGACGGCGGAACCGTCGTCGTCGAAGGACAGGACCTCCACGCGCTGCCGGATGCCAAGCGCAGCCGCCACCGCGCCGAGAAGATGGGCTTCATCTTCCAGTCCTTCAACCTGATCCCCGTGTTCACCGCGGCCGAGAACGTCGAGCTGCCGCTGCTGCTCGCCGGAGCCTCGCCCCGCGACGCGCGCCGGCAGGCCGAGACCACGCTCGAGCGGGTCGGGCTCGGCCCCCGCAAGAGCCACCGGCCGAACGAGCTCTCGGGGGGCGAGCAACAGCGCGTCACGATCGCACGTGCGCTCGCCGGCGATCCCGCCATCGTCTGGGCCGACGAGCCGACCGGCAACCTCGACACCGAGACGGCCGGCACGATCGTCGAGCTGCTGCAGGAGCTGAACCGCGACGGCCTCACCCTGGTGCTCGTGACGCACGATCCCGCGATCGGCTCTCGGGCGGTCCGCCTCATCCACATGAGGGACGGCGCGATCGTCTCGGAGGAACGTCCGGCGGCGCGGGACTAGCGCGCCGTGCCCGTCCCCCTCCTCCTCGTCGCGCTCGCGCTCGGCGGCGCGGTCTACCAGATGGTGCGCCGGCCGATGCTGCGGCGCCTCGCGGTGCGGGACGCGCTGCGGCGCCGGAGCGAGACCCTGCTCGTGATCGCAGGCAGCCTCCTCGGCACCGCCATCATCACCGGCAGCTTCGTCGTCGGCGACACGCTCGACTCGTCGATACGCGCGACCGCGACCACGCAGCTCGGGCCCATCGACGAGGGGATCGCGGTGCCGGACGCGGAGCAGGCCGCTGAGATCGCGTCGAAGATCGAGAACCTCGACGACCCGCGCATAGACGGCGTGCTGTCGATGCTGCGCGCGGCGGCGGCGATCTCCGTCGAGAGCGGCGACGAGACGCTGGCGGAGCCGTCGGCGCAGCTCGTCGAGGTCGACTTCGCGGCGGCGCGGAGCTTCGGCGGCGACCCCGGCGCGACGGGGATCTCCGGCCCCACGCCGGCCGCGGGAGAGGCCGCGATCACCGAGGACCTCGCGGAGACGCTCGAGGTGGCGGGGGGCGACGAGGTCAGCGCATCCCTCTACGGCCGGACTCTGACGGTCGAGGTCGTCCGCGTCCTGCCCCGCCTCGGCGTCGCGGGTTTCTGGACCGGGTTCGAGAGCGTGTCCCCCAACGCCTTCGTCGCGCCGGGGACGATGGCGCGGCTCGTCGAGGGCGAGGTGCCGCGCGGCGCGCGACCCCCGGTCACGTCCGTCCTCGTGTCGAACCGCGGCGGTGTCGAGGAGGGGGCCGCGCTGAGCGACGAGGTCTCGGGGCTGCTGCGCGAGCGCGTCGTCGGGACGGTGAACGCGCTGCGCGTCGAGACCCACAAGCAGGACGTGCTCGACGCGGCCGAGGAGCAGGGCGACATGTTCTCGGAGCTGTTCCTGGGCATCGGGTCGTTCGCGGTCGTGGCCGGGATCCTGCTGCTAGTGAACATCTTCGTGATGCTCGCGGAGGAGCGGAAGTCGCAGCTCGGGATGCTGCGCGCCGTGGGGCTGCGACGCTCCGACCTCGTCCGCAGCTTCTACATCCAGGGCGGGATCTACTCCGTCCCGTCCGGGCTGCTCGGCGCGCTCCTCGGCATCGGCGTCGGTTACGCGATCGTCGTCGTGGCGGCGCCGATCTTCGGGGGCTTCGGCGACTTCTCGCTCGACCTGCAGTTCTCGATGGAGCCGCAGAGCGTCGTCACGGGCTTCTGCGTCGGAGTCCTGATCTCGCTCGTGACCGTCTTCGGGACGAGCCTGAGGATCAGCCGCGTCAACATCATCCGCGCGATCCGCGACCTTCCCGACCCGAAGCAGGAGAGGACGCGGACGTCGACGCTCGTCGCCGGGCTCGCCGGCGCGGTGGGGGCCGCGGCGTGGTTCGTCGCAAGCGTCGCAGCGGGCGAGAGCGCGTGGGCCGGTCTGATGCTGGGACCGCCGTTGGTCGCGTTCTTCCTGCTGCCGCTGCTTGGCCGGGCCGTCGCGCGCCGGCCGGCGGTCCTCGGCGTCGCGGTCGTCTCGCTCGCGTGGGGCATCTTCGGCAACGCGCTGCTCGGCGGGAAGATCTTCGAGGGCGGCGACATCTTCGTATTCGTCTTGCAGGGGGTCCTGCTGAACGTCGCGGGCGTGGTCCTGTTGAGCCAGACGCAGGAGAACCTCGAGGGCGTGCTGCACCGGTTCGCGGCGCGAAGCCTCGCGCTGCGCCTCGGGCTCGCGTACCCGCTGGCGCGGCGAGTGCGGACGGGCTTGACGCTCGGCATGTTCTCGCTCGTCGTCTTCACGATGGTCTTCATCGCGGTGCTCGCGCGGATCTTCGGCGGGCAGATCGACGACACGACGCGCCGCGAGGCCGGCGGGTACGACGTCCTGGTCGACTCGTCGTCGAGCAATCCGCCCGCGCGCGCCGCGATCGAAGCGGTCGAAGGCGTGGAGACGGCCGCGCCGCTGGACTTCGGGACCGCGCTGTTCGCGCTCGGCGGAGCGCCCGAGGACGCGGGCGGCGAGCCGTCTCCGTGGACGGTGACCGGGATCGGCGAGGACTTCGTCGACGGCGGTCCGCCCGCCCTCGAGGAGCGTCCGCCGCGGTTCGCCACGGACGAGGAGGCGTGGCGCGCCCTGCTCGCGGATCCCGAAGCCGTGATCGTGCCCGAGTTCTTCTTCGTCGAAGGCGGGGGGCCGCAGGGAAACGTCGTCGAGATCGGCGACGAGCTCGTGGTGATCAACCCGCTGAACGGCCGGGCGATGACGAAGGAGATCATCGCGCTCGCCGGCAACGACTTCGCCTTCTCCGGCGCGTACATGGCGCACACCGGCGAGTTCCGCCGCGTCCTGCGTGGCGCGGTGACGCCGTCGCGCTTCTACGTCGTCGCCGAGGGCCCGGAGGCCGACGCGCGCCGCACCGCGGTGCGGCTGCAGGGGGAGCTGGTCGCGAACGGCGTGGAGGCGGTGACGTTCCGGACGAGGGTCGAGGAGTTCGGCCGCGTCAATCTGCAGTTCCTGCGGTTGATGCAGGGATACCTCGCGCTGGGGCTGCTCGTTGGGATCGCCGGCCTCGGCGTCGTGATGGTGCGCGCGGTGCGCGAGCGGCGCCGGCAGGTGGGGGTCTTGCGGTCGCTCGGCTTCCTGCCGCGCATGGTGCGGCGCGCGTTCCTGCTCGAGTCGGGCTTCACGGCGATAGAGGGGATCCTCCTGGGTACGGTGCTGGCACTGGTGACGGCGTCGCAGCTGATCGCGAACGGAGACTTCGGGCAGGGGGTCGAGTTCGAGATCCCGTGGCTCGACGTCGCGGTGCTCTGCACCGTGTCGCTGGGGGCGTCGCTGCTGGCGACGGCGTGGCCGGCGCAACAAGCGTCGACGATTCCGCCGGCGGTAGCCCTGAGGGTCGAGGACTGAGCCGCGGTTTTCTGTCACACCCTCGGCTTACGTTGCGGGACATGGCGGACGCACGACGACGACGGAGCGAGTACTGGGCGAGCCTGGCGGCGGTGGTGGCCGCGGCCATCGTGATGTCGTTTCGCACGTGGCCGGTCCCGCCTCTGCCCGTTGCGGAAGAGTCGGCGTTGAACGCCCTCCTCCTCGACCGCGCTCTGATCGGCGTGCTGAGGCTGGCGATCGTCGTCGTCGCTCTCTACGGCATCGCGAGCGTGCCCGCTCTCGTCGTCGGCGGCCGCTGGGCGAAGGGCCTCGGCACCGGTGGAGTGCTTGCCGACGACGCTGGTACCGATGTGGCGCAGGCGTTGCAGCACGCTAGGCAACAGGTCGCTGATCTCCAGCTTCGGAATGCCCGCCTCACGAGGGAGCGCGACGATTGGGCGAGCCTCGTGGATGCGAGGACGAGGCCGGACTAGGATCGATAACGTGACGGAGGAAGAGCGCCGGAGGCGCATAGAAGAGTTGCGCGAGAGGATGCGCGAGACGGACGAGCTGGTCGAGCGCGACAAGATCGAGACCGCGCGGGTCCTGGCCATGATCGACCGAGCGCTCGCTCGCCTCGCCGAATCTCGCTAGACCGCGTTTCGTCACACCCCCTCTGTAGCCTCGACCCATGGCTACCCGCGTCGCTCCGTTCCGCTGCGCGTCTTGCGCCCACGAATCGCTCCAGTGGTTCGGCCGCTGCCCCGCGTGCGGCGACTGGAGCACCGCCGAGGCCCCGGCCCCCGCGGCGGCTCCGCCCACCTCCGTCGCGACCCTCGCCGCCACCGCTGCGCCCGCAGATCGCGTCACCAGCGGGAACGCAGAGGTCGACCGCGTCCTCGGCGGCGGGTTCGTCCCCGGCGAGGTCGTCCTGCTCGCCGGCGAGCCGGGGGTCGGCAAGTCGACGCTGGTGCTCCAGGTCCTCGCCGGCGTCGCCGCGGCCGGACGGCGCGTCCTCCTGACCACGGGCGAGGAGTCCCTCGCCCAGGTGTCGCTGCGGGCCGTGCGCCTCGGCATCGACGGCGATGCCATCGCGGCTACGGCCGAGCCGTCGCTGCCCGGCATCCTCGGCGCGTGCGCGACGCAGCGCCCCGACCTGCTCGTCGTCGACTCGATCCAGACCGCCGAGGATCCCGCCCTGGAGCAGCCCGCCGGATCGATCGTCCAGGTTCGCGAGTGCGCGGCCGCGCTCGCGAGGCACGCGAAGGCCACCCAGACGATCGTCGTGCTCGTCGGGCACGTCACGAAGGAGGGGACGGTCGCGGGGCCGCGCACGCTCGAGCATCTCGTCGACGCGGTCTTGTCGCTCGAAGGCGACCGCTCCGCGAGCCTGCGCCTGCTGCGCGCGTCCAAGAACCGCTTCGGATCGTGCGAGGAGACGGGAGTCTTCACGATGGAGCGCAGCGGTCTCGAGGTCGTGGCCGACCCCTCCTCGCTGTTGCTCGCCGACCGCTGCGCGGGCGTCGCCGGTTCGATCGTGTTCCCGGCTCTCGAGGGGACGCGACCGGTGCTCGTCGAGCTGCAGGCTCTCGCCACCTCGAGCGATCTGCCACAGCCCCGCCGCGTCGCGCTCGGCATCGACGGTCGCAGGCTCTCGATGCTGACCGGGGTGCTCGACAAGGCCGGCGTCGCTCTCGGCAGATTCGACCTGTTCACGTCCGCCGCGGGGGGCCTGGCGGTGAGAGAGCCCGCCGCCGACCTCGCGCTGTGCCTCGCGATACATTCCGCCGCGACGGACCTGCCCGTCGACGAACGCACCGTCGCGCTCGGCGAGGTCGGCCTCGGCGGCGAGGTGCGCCGCGTCCCCGGCACCGAGCGCCGGCTCGCGGAGGCCGCGCGGCTCGGCTT
>JALZEG010000084.1 GCA_030862185.1 Actinomycetota bacterium | reverse complement strand
GGCCGCGCGGCGCCTCGCGCTGCTGTGGAGCCGCCCGCTCGTCGCCGCGGAGGTCGACCGCCACGGGCTGACGATCCTGCCGCTCGGGCGCGGGATCCTCACCTATCGGTTCACGCTGTGGGGCTCCCGGTTCGGCCGCCCCGCGAAGCAGGAGGCGTTCGTCGACGCGAACACCGGACGGCTGGTGCTCGCGTACGACGACCTCCAGGACGACGGCGCGGTGTCGACGAGCGGCGAGACCGTCCACGGCGCCACCGTCCCGATCGAGGCGTACCAGCGCGGCGACGTCTACGAGCTGCGCGACCGCTCGCGACCGATGCTCCGGCCGGGCTCGGGCGAGGGCCAGATCACGACGCACAACGCCCGCCAGACCCCGGACTACTTCGGGACGCCGGGGAACGTCGTGACGTCGCGGTCGGCGATCTTCCGGCGCGGCGCGACGACGACCGGAGCGGTCGACGCGCACTGGGGCGCGGGACAGGTCTACGAGTACTACCGCGGGCTCGGGCGGGACTCCCTCGACGGCCGGGGGTCGAGCATCGTCTCCACCGTCAACGCGGCGGACCCCACGACGTACGAGCCGATGTTCAACGCTTTCTGGGACGGGACCCAGATGGTCTACGGGAACCCCGGGCCGATCTACCCGTTGTCCGCGGACCTCGACGTCGTGGGGCACGAGCTCACCCACGGGGTCATCGACCACTCCGCGAACCTCGTGTACCTGAACCAGGCCGGCGCGATGAACGAGGCGTTCGCCGACTACTTCGGCAACGCGATCGACAACGACGTCTCGGGGATCGAGATGGACGATCCCGCGGCGGGACTGCTGGGCGAGGATCTGTGCCGGCCGGAGAATCCCGACCCGAGCGAGTGGGAGTGCCCGCTGCGCGACCTGAACGACGGGATGACGACCGACGACTACGTCTACTACCTGGCCGACTTCGACAACGGCGGCGTCCACCTCAACGCGACCATCTTCGGCGGCGCGTTGTGGGACGTGCGGGAGGCGCTCGGGGCCGAGCTCGCCGACCGGGTCGTGTACCGCGCGCTGACACGGTTCGTGACGCCGCTCGACGACTTCCTCGACGGCCGCGCCGCCGTCGTGGACGCGGCGCGCCAGCTCGGCGCCACCGAGGAGCAAGTCGCCGCGATCGAGGCCGCGTTCGACTCGAAGGGCATCGTCGAGGGATGGGAGACGGCCGCCGGGACCGACGCGCGGGTGCTCGTGAACGACGTCGCCCCCGTCGGCCTGCTCTTCGCGCCACCACAGGTGTCCGGTACGCGCTACGTCCTCGCGGACTACCGCAACCAAGAGGACATGTGCTGCGAGCCGATCGAGCTGTACGTCGGCAACGTCGACGGCTCGGGGCGGCTGCAGAAGGTCGGGGAGGACGGGTCGCCGGAGACGTTCAGCGACGAGACGCCGGACGTCTCCGGACGGAAGGTCGTGTGGGCGCACGGGGTACAGAGCTTCTTCGGGCTCGACTTCGACATCCACATGCGGAGGCTCGGGGGACGCGTGCGGACGATCGCGGACGGGCCGGGGATCCAGCTCTACCCGTCGATCGACGGGCGGACGATCGCGTGGGAGGACTCGGGGCGGCGGTCTACCGACATCTGGGTCAAGCGCGGGAAGCGGCGGCCGCGTGCCCTGGTCCGCGCGCCGGGCGAGCAGTGGCAGCCGCAGGTGTCCGGCGACTGGGTCGTGTGGTGGGACGTCGGCAACGGAGGCCTGGCGGAGCCCGCGTCGATCGGCATGAAGAACGTCCGCACGGGCCGCCGCGTGACGATCGAGCCGCGGTCGCGGCGGTCGTTCGTCGGACCGCCCGCCACCGGGCCCCGGTTCGTGACCTGGTACGAGGACCGGGACGGCGACGGCGTCGGGGCGATCTACAAGGCGCGGCTCGGGCGGACGAAGCGGACGGTCCTGGTGGGCGAACGCTCTCCGGGCGCGCCGACGTGGGAGTTCGGCACGTACGCGCTGAGCCCGCCGATCCCGTCCGCGAACCGGAGATGGGTCGCGTACAACGACGAGCTCGGCTACGTCCGTTTCTTCGCGGAGCAGGACCCCGGCTTCCCCGCGAGCGAGGTGGGACGCGACATCTGGATCGTCCGCGCGTCGGGGGGCCGGCCCCGACGGATCACGACCAACCGGGGCGACCAGGCCTACGCGCTGATGGCGCGGGGACGGCGCGTGCTGTGGCTCGACTCGTCACAGGGCCACACCGACCTCGTCACCCGCGTCCCCTAGGGGCTCCGCCGGCGCGGCCGGGCCCTAAGCTCTCCGGCGACTGGGTACCCCTCCGCCACGACAACAGGACTGGATCCTGCGACATGACGAAGACCCCGCCGCGCCGTACCCGTCTGTGCCTCGTCGGTGCGGGCCGCGCGGGGACCGCCGTCGCCGCCGCGTTGCACGCCGCCGGGCACCGGGTGGTCGGGGTCTCGTCTCGGAGCGAGTCCTCCGCGGCCTCGGCCGCGGCCCGGGTCGGCGCCCCGGTTGTCGACGTCGCCGCGCTGCCGGAGTGCGACGTCGTGCTGCTCGGGGTGCCAGAGTCCGCGCTCGAGCCGGTGGCCGCGACGATGGCGCGTCGGCTGGCGCCCGGGACCGTCGTGTGGCACCTGGCCGGGTCGGCCGGGATCGGGCCGCTCGCCGCGGTCTCGGAGGCCGGAGGCCGGCGCTGCGCGCTCCATCCCGTGCAGGCGTTTCCGGACCCGGACGCGGGTCTCGCGCGCCTTCCGGGGTCGGCGTGGGGGCTGACGTGTGACGGCGACGTCCGGGAGTGGGCGATCGCCGTGGCGACGGAGGACCTCGGGGGCCGCGTGTTCGACCTGCGCGAGGAGGACCGGCCGGTGTGGCACGCGGCGGCCGTGACTGCTGCCAGCGGTGCCGTGGCGATCATGTCCCTGGGCGAGCGGCTGCTGGAGTCGATCGGCGTGGACACCGCTGGAGACGTCCTCGGCCCCCTCGCCGCGGCTGCGGTGGCGAACGCGTCCGACCGGGGCGCGACCGAGTCGCTCACCGGGCCGGCGGTGCGCGGCGAATGGGCGACGGTGACCGCGCACGTCCGGGCGCTGGAGGCCGGGGCCCCCGAGCTCGTCGAGCCCTATCGCGAGGCGACGCGGCTGATCTTCCGCGCGGCGGAGCGGGCCGGGAAGGTCACACCCGAGGCGACGCGGGCCGCCGCGGCGGTGCTCGGGGAGCCGACGTGAGGGTGGCGCACACGATCCCCGAGGTGAGGGCCTACTACAGGAACGAGCGCCCGCGTGGGACGACCGTCGCGTTCGTGCCCACGATGGGTGCGTTGCACGAGGGCCACCTCTCGCTGATCCGGCGGGCGCGCGACGCCGCGAACCTCGTCGTGGTCAGCATCTTCGTCAACCCGCTGCAGTTCGGGCCGGGCGAGGACTTCCACTCGTATCCGCGCGACGAGGCGCGTGACGTGACGCTCGCCGAGCAGGAGGGCGTCAACCTCGTCTTCCTCCCCGCGGCCGAAGAGATGTACCCCGACGGCGCGGTCACGACGGTGCACGTGGATGGGTCCGTGGCCTTAACGCTCGAAGGGGCGTCGCGGCCCGGGCACTTCGACGGCGTCGCGACGGTGGTGGCGAAGCTCTTCAACGTCGTCGACCCGGACGTCGCGGTCTTCGGGCAGAAGGACGCGCAGCAGGTCGCGGTGATCAGGCGGGTCGTCCGCGACCTGTGCTTCCGCACCGAGATCGTGGTGGGCGCGACCGTGAGGGAGGAGGACGGGCTCGCGTTGAGCAGCCGCAACGCCTACCTCGGCCCCCGCGAGCGGGAGGCGGCCTCCGCGCTTTACTCCGCGCTCGCCGAGGGCGCAGGCGCCTGCCGCGAGGGCGGTCCGGAGGCGGGAGCCGCGGCGATGCGGGCGGTCCTCGACGCCGCAGAGGGCGTCGAGGCGGATTACGCCGCGGCCGTCGACCCGTATAGCTTTGAGGCCCCCGCGGCCGGGGGTCCGGTACTGCTGACCGTCGCGGCGAGGGTCGGCGGGGTCCGGCTGATCGACAACGTCCTGGTGCAACCGTCGTAGAAGGGGGCGCCCTTGCTCCTCGCCGTCGACGTAGGAAACTCGCAGACCCATCTCGGCGTGTTCGCCGGGCAGGAGCTCGCGCACGAGTGGCGCGCGTTCACCGACTCGCGGCGCACGCCGGACGAGCTCGCGCTGTTGTTCGGAGAGTTCCTCGAGCTCGCCGACCTGTCGTTCTCCCGCGAGATCACCGGCTTCGTGATGTCCTCGGTCGTCCCGCGGGCGACGAAGAACCTGCGCGACATGACCTACAAGTACTTCGGCTTCGCGCCTGTGGTCGTCGAGCCGAAGACGAAGAGCGGGATCGACGTCACCGCCTACACCAATCCCGTCGGAGCGGACCGGCTTGCGAACGCCGTCGGCGCGCACGACCGCTGGCCCGACGAGAGCGTCGTCGTCGTCGACTTCGGGACCGCGATCACCGTCGACGCGGTCTCGGCGGAGGGGAAGTTCCTCGGCGGCGCGATCGCGCCCGGCGTCGAGGCCGCCGCCGCCGCCCTGTACGCGTCGACGGCGCTGATCGGGCCGGTCGAGCTGAAGGGGCCCGACGCCGCGATCGGGACGAGCACCGCCCGCGGCGTGGAGTCCGGGATCGTCTTCGGGACGGCCGCGCTGACCGACGGGCTCGTCGACCGGATCGTCTCGGAGATCGGCGGCGCGGCTCGCGTCGTGGCGACCGGCGGCTCCGCGTCCCTGGTGGTGGAGCACTGCCACCGCATCCAGACCGTCGACCCGACGCTGACGCTCAACGGGCTGCGGATCATCTACGACCGCAACACGGGGCGCTGACGATGGCCGACCACGCGCCGTACCCGTACTCGTTCGAGCGGACCGCGCACGCGGGCGACCTCCACGCGCGCTTCGGCTCGCTCGAGCCGGGTGCGGAATCCGGCGAGGAGGTGCGCGTGGCGGGACGGGTCATGACGACGCGTTCGCACGGCAAGATCGCGTTCGCGGACCTCGTCGACGCCGGCGGACGCATCCAGCTTTTCGCCCAGCACGCGATCCTCGGCGACGACGGGATGGCCGCGTTCGCCGCGCTGAACGTCGGCGACGTCGTGGGGGCCGAGGGGCAGGTCGTGATGACGCGGCGCGGCGAGCTCTCGGTCCGGGT
>JALZEG010000077.1 GCA_030862185.1 Actinomycetota bacterium | reverse complement strand
TATCGCGCGCCTGCGGCTCCCGCGCGACTTCAACGTCCGCGACCTGTCGGCGCGGCGGAAGCTCGCGCGCCAGCTCGCGGCCCTCGAAGAGGCCGGGCCGCCGGAGGAGCGGGACGACGACTCGGCCCACGAGGTGAAGGCTCTGCGGAGGGCGGTGGCGTCCCATCCCGTGGCCAAGTGCCCCGAGGTCGGGCGGCACGTCCACTTCGCCGAGCGCGCCGTGCGGCTCGAGAAGGAGATCGCGGGGGTCGACCGCCAGGTAGCGCGGCGCACCGCGACGCTCGCGCGGCGGTTCGACCGGGTGCTCGACGTGCTGGAGGACCTTGGCTACGTCGACGACTGGACGCTCACCGACAAGGGTGAGCGGCTCACGCGCGTCTACAACGAGTCCGACCTGCTCGTCGTCGAGATGCTCGACCGCGGTCTGCTCGCCGGTCTCGAGCCTCCGGAGCTGGCGGCGGTCTGCTCGTCGCTCGTGTACGAGACGCGCGGCCCCGAGGCCGAAACCGCCGTCGAGATGCCGACGCCGCGGAGCAGGGAGGTGCACGGAGAGCTCGTGCGGCTGTGGAAGCGGATCCGGCGCAAAGAGGACGAGAGGGGGCTCGAGCTCACGCGGGAGACGGATCCCGGCTTCGCCGACAGGGCGTTCCGCTGGGCCGCGGGATGGCCGCTCGAGAACGTGCTGTCGGAGGACGACCCGGCGGGCGACTTCGTCAGGTCGGTCAAGCAGCTCAACGACCTGTTGCGCCAGATCGAGGAGGTCACCGCCGACGACGCCCTGCGGGACGTGGTCGCCCGCGCCGTCGAGGGACTACACCGCGGCGTCGTCGCGTACTCGTCGCTGGAGATCTGACCGTAACCGGCAGGATCGTCCGGTTTGTCACTAGAATCCTGCGCCGTACGCACGACGACCGTAGGAGGACGAAGATGAGGAAGCTCGGAAAGGCACTGATCGTGGCGGCGACGGCCGCATCTGCGCTGCTACCGGCGTCGGCCGCGTTCGCGGACGACAACCCCTGCAAGGGCCAGGCGCCCGGGCCGCACTGTCGCCCGCCGTGCACCTACACCCCGCGGTACGACCTGGGCGACCCCGCGGGCGGGATCGGTCCGACCGTCTGGATCGAAGAGGGCGGCTGCTAAGCGCACGCCCTCCTCAGGCCCCGCGGCTCAGTTCGCGGGGCCTGTTCGCGTCCGGCCCCGTGCGAGGATTGGCCGCATGACCGACGCATTCATCGTCGATGCGGTGCGCACGCCGATGGGGAAGTTCGGCGGTGCGCTGGCGGGCGTGCGGCCCGACGACCTCGCCGCGCACGTTATCGAAGCGCTCGTGCAGCGGACGGGCGTCCCCGGCGACGCGATCGACGACGTCGTGTGGGGGGCCGCGAACCAGGCGGGGGAGGACAACCGCAACGTCGCGCGCATGGCGGCGCTGCTCGCCGGTCTGCCGGTCGAGGTACCGGGCGCGACCGTGAACCGTCTCTGCGGCTCCGGGCTCGAGGCCGTCAACTCCGCCCATCGCCAGATCCGCAGCGACGAGGCTTCCGTCGTCGTGGCGGGCGGCTCGGAGTCGATGAGCCGCGCGCCGCTCGTCCTGAGCAAGGCCGAGGCCGCGTTCGACCGCTCGCAGCAGATGTACGACACGACGATCGGCTGGCGCTTCGTGAACCCGCGGCTCCACGAGAAGTGGGGCTCCCACGCGATGGGCGAGACCGCGGAGATCGTCGGCCACAGCTACGGGATCTCCCGGGAGGACCAGGATGCGTTCGCCCTGACGTCGCATCAGCGGGCGGTTGCCGCGCGCGACGAGGGCCGGTTCAAGGACGAGATCGTGCCGGTCGAGATGCCCCGTCGAAAGGGGGACCCGCTCGTCGTGGACCAGGACGAGCCGCCGCGCCCCGACACGTCTCTGGAACGGCTGGCGAAGCTGCGTCCCGCGTTTCGCGAGGGTGGCACGGTCACCGCGGGCAACTCTTCGGGAGTCAACGACGGAGCCGCCGCGCTGCTGCTCGCGTCGCGCGACGCGGTCGAGCGGCATGGGTGGAAGCCGATGGCGCGGATCGTGACGTCCGCCGTCGCCGGCGTGGAGCCGCGCATGATGGGCATCGGCCCGATCTACGCGACGCGCAAGGCCCTCGAGCGCGCCGGCCTGACGGTCGACGACGTCGACCTCTTCGAGCTCAACGAGGCGTTCGCGGCGCAATCGCTCGCGTGCATCCGCGGTCTCGAGCTCGACCCCGAGAAGGTCAACGTCAACGGCGGGGCGATCGCGCTGGGCCACCCGCTCGGTTGCTCGGGCGCGCGCATCCTGACCTCGCTCGTGCACGAGATGGGCCGCCGCGAGGTCCGCTACGGAGTCGCGACGATGTGCATCGGGGTCGGGCAGGGGATCGCGACCGTCGTCGAGCGGGCGTGACGATCGCCGAGCAGCTCGCCGGCGTCCTCGACCCCGGGGCCGTCAGCACCAGACCCGACGACCTCGAGGCACACTCCTCCGACTGGGCCCC
>JALZEG010000074.1 GCA_030862185.1 Actinomycetota bacterium | reverse complement strand
CCGCGGACGTCGTCTCCTCCGGCGGCTCCGTCCTCTCCCATGCCTCGGGCAGCGTCACCTCGGCGACCGCCTCCCGCGCCGCGGCGGCGTCCCGCTGTTGTTCCGCCTCCGCAAGCCGGCGCCGCAGGTCCGCGAGCTGCGACGAGAGGAACTCGACCTTCGTCTCGGCTCGTGCGGCCCGATCGGTCGCGGCGGTCAGCTGGGCCATGATCTCGGGGATCGACTTGAGGATGGGGGCGAGCTCGCTCGTGCGGGCGGGGAGGTCCGTCACGACGTCCCCCGGCTGCGTCTGCGCCTGCGACGGCCCCCGCGGCGGGATGCCTCCGCGCGAGCCGCCCTCCTGCCGCGCGAACTGGAGGACCTCGTCGAGCCTCACCAGGGTCTTCTCGCCCCCGGGGCCCTGGACGACCTCGGAGACGATCAGGCCGTTGCGCGCCCAGTAGCGGACGGTCCCGGGCGTCACACCCGCGACGTCGGCGGCCTCGGCTGCCGACACCCACTGGGGGCCTTCGGAGCCTCCGGGCGCCGTCTGACGGTCCCACTCGCTCATCGAACCCCCAAGGGAAAAGGTCTCCGGTCGCGTCCTCGCCGGGCGTTCCGGCGGGCCCAAGCCTAGCGGGAGCCCGGTTGACCGTGCAGACTCCACGTCGTTGAGTATGCGGGGGGATGTCCTGCCGTGTAACGACTTATAGCCGTCTCAGCAAGGAGGAGGCAATGAAGAGCTACGTCCGGTCTGTCCTGGTGTCCGTTACGTGCGTCACGCTCGTCCTCGCGGGTGTAACCCCCGCGACGGCCCAGCGCCGCGCGACGTGCGGCGGCCGGAGGCCGACGATCGTGGGGTCGGCCCGCGGCGAGATGCTGCGCGGCACCAGCGGCCGCGACGTGATCCTGGCCCTCGGGGGCCCCGACGTCATCCGGGCCGGCGGCGGGGGCGACATCGTGTGCGGAGGCGGTGGGAGCGACCGGATCGCCGGAGGGCGCGGGCGCGACCTCCTCAAGGCGGGCCCCGGCTCCGACAGCGTCAGAGGAGGGGCCGGACGCGACCAGCTTCAGGGCGGCGGTGGCGGTGACGTCCTGCGCGGGGGCCGCGGCTCCTTCGACTTCCTCTTCGGCGGCAACGGCCGCGACCGACTCGCGGGCGGCTCCGGGCCGGACCTGCTGCTCGGCGAGCGCGGCAACGACCGGATAAACGGCGGGGCCGACGGCGACATCGCGTCCTACTCGACGGCCGCGGGCGCCGTCCGCGTGAACCTCAGGCGGGGGAGGTCCTCCGGGGCCGCGGGGCGCGACTCGCTGTCCGGTGTCGAGGCCCTCGAGGGATCCCGCTTCGGCGACCGCCTCGTCGGGAGCCCGGGCACCGACACGATCTTCGGCGAGGACGGCGGCGACCGCGTCAACGGCGCCGGCGGGAGGGACGTCGTCCAGGGCGGCGCCGGGAACGACGCGATCGACGGCGGCGCCGGGTTCGACTTCGTCGACTACTCCGCGTCTCGCGGCGCTGTGGTCGCAGATCTCGGCGCGGGTTCGGCGCGCGGCGAGGGACGCGACACGTTGCGCCGGCTCGAGGGCGTCATCGGATCGCCGCGCCCCGACGAGATCAGCGGCGGACAGGGCGGTGACTCGCTGTTCGGTGCGGGAGGCGCCGACGAGATCAACGGCCTGGGCGGCGACGACACGCTCGAGGGCGGGCTCGGCGACGACCGGTTGGACGGCGGCGCGGGGTTCGACTTCTCGATCTACCTCTTCGCGGACCGAGGCATCAGCGCAGACCTGCGCGATGGATCGGTCAGAGGGGGCGACGACGACGACACGCTCGCCGACATCGAGGGGCTCAGCGGCTCCGAGTTCCCCGATTTCTTCAGAGGCGACGACGGAGCGAACGCGCTCATCGGCCACGGAGGGAACGACATCCTCTTCGGAGAGGCCGGGAACGACGACCTCGACGGTGGAGCGGGCCACGACGAGCTCCACGGCGACGACGGTACCGACGAGTGCATCAACGGCGAGGTCGTGACGTCCTGCGAAGACACCGCCATGGCAGCCCCGAGGACGATCCGAACCCCCGTCCATCCCCGGTTCAGGATGCCGTAAAACGCTTTAATTTTTTCGTAACAAAAGTCCTGCGAACGGGAGGAATCGGACATTCCCCCTCGAATGGGTCCCCACCAGTCGGGGGGTCATAGGCGATCCCCCACGTGTCATCCAGGGGGGATGCATGAGAGCAAGAAGGTCCTTGGTTCGTCGCGGGGCGGTCCTGCTGGCGGCGGCGATGCTCGCCGGCCTGCCCGTCTCGTCCAGCTCCGCGCAGGAGCGGCAGCGGTACATCGTGGTGCTGGAGAGGGGCGTGCCCGCGCACGCAGCGGCACAGGAGCACTCGCGTTCGGAGAACGCGGAGATCGGATTCGTCTACGAGCACGCGCTCAACGGCTACTCGGCGGCCATGTCGCCCCAGGCGGCCGAGCGGATCGAGCGTGACCCGCGGGTCGAGTACGTAGAGCCCGACATCGAGCTGCACGCGACGGCGCAGACGCTGCCGACGGGGATCAACCGCATCGACGGGGAGCTCAGCCCGACGGCGAGGATCAACGGGGTCGACGAGCGCGTCGACGCCGACATCGCGATCCTGGACAGCGGGATCGACCTCGACCACCCGGACCTCAACGTCGTGGCGAGCACCGGCTGCGCCGGCGGCGGCCCGTTCAGCAGCAAGTGCACCAACGGCGCCGGTGACGACGACAACGGCCACGGCAGTCACGTCGCCGGGATCGCCGCGGCCCTCGACAACGACTTCGGGGTCGTGGGCGTCGCGCCGGGCGCGCGCCTGCACGCGGTCAAGGTCCTCGACTCGCGCGGCAGCGGCTACCTGTCGTGGATCATCGCCGGCATCGACTGGGTCACGGCCCGCTCCGCGACGATCGAGGTCGCGAACATGAGCCTCGGCGGCCAGGGCTGGTCGTCCGCGTACCGCACCGCGGTCGCGAATTCGGTCGGGAAGGGTGTCGTGTACTACGTGGCCGCCGGGAACGAGATGCGCGACATCTACGGGCCCGACGGGACGTTCGGCACGTCGGACGACACGATCCCCGCGTCGTTCCCCGAGGCCGGGACGATCTCGGCGCTCGCCGACTTCGACGGACGTCCGGGGGGCCTCGGCTCGGGCAGCTTCAGCTACGGCGTGGGCTGCACGGAGAACCGCGACGACTCGTTCGCCTGCTTCTCGAACTACGCGCGCTTCTCCACGAACAACCCAGTGTCGTCCAGCGGCGGCAAGATCGACATGATGCTGCCGGGCACGGCGATCGTGTCGACGTACTCGCAGGGCCGGTACGCGTCGACGCACGGGACCAGCCAGGCGTCGCCGCACGCGGCCGGCCTCGCGGCCCTCTACGTCGCGCGCAACGGCCGCGCGACGTCGGCGTCGGGCGTGTACTCGATCCGACAGGCGCTGATCAACCTCGGGTACGGCCAGACGAGCACCAACGGGCTCACGACCCACGACGACCCGGACGTCAACAAGGAGCCATTGGGTTGGAGCGCGACGCTCTAGAGCGTCGCTAGCGGCTGGAGCGCCACGCTCTAGGCGCGAGATCCCTAAGCGCCCACACTCGCGCTGGGCGACGGCACGCTGAGCGACGGCGTGGGGGTCGGGCTCTGCCCGGCCCCCGGCGCCGGCTCCGTCACCTTCCCGGCGTCGGGGGCGCGGTCGAAGCAGACCTTCTTGCACTTGCGTCCCGTGTGCAGCGTCAGGACCCACCAGTGGTACACGAGCCGCTGCTCCGGAAACTTCATCTTCCTCAGCGGCACTCGAACGGCGACGGCGCGCCCGCCGGGCTTCCACGTCTTCGCGCGCGAGACGATCCGGTCCTTCTTCCTCGACCTATCGCGGTAGAGCAGGCCGCGCATGCCGCGGCCGTCGGACCGGAGCATCACGTAGTAATCGGGGGCCTCGCCGCCGAACGTGTCGAAGTAGATCAGGGCGAAGCTCCGGTCCCAGACCCGGGAGACCTTCCACGCCCGGAACATCACGACGTCGTAGCGCGGCCTGCGCCCCTCGTTCACCTTCACGCGCGCGACGTCGAACGGACCCTTCGTGTCGTTGCGGTCGGAGACGTCGACGTGGTCGGCCGACGCGACGAACGGGAGCACGGCAGCGGTGACGGCCACGCACAGCGCGAGCGCGATGCGCGCCGCCGTGCGGGGCTTCACCGGCGTGCTCCGTGGCCGAACGTGACGACGAGCCACGCGATCAACGCCACGCCGAGCGCGGCGAGCGCGGCCGGGACGAGTTGCGCGGCCTCCGGAGCGTCGACCTCGTAGCGGGCGACGCCGGGGACGAGCAGGATCGCGGCGGCGACGGCGCCGAGCAAGGCGTTGCGGACGAGCATGAGGCGATAGTCGCGGCTCCCGCTCCCGCCGAAGCACCCGCACGGGAGCCGGTCGCCCTGCAACCGGCGCGCGCGCAGCACGGCGAGCGAGAACGCGGCGAGGAGGCCGACGGTGAGCGCGGCCCCGGCCCGAGTGACGTCGCCGCCGCGAGCGAGGAGGAACGCGGTCGCGAGCTCGATCGCCGGGACCAGGAAGAGCGCAGGTCCCATCACCATCTGCGGGAGGCGGTAGCCGGAAAGCGCGCTGCGCCAGGCGCCGAAGCGAGTGATCTTGGCGACGGCGGCCCAGACGAAAGCGAGGCCGAGGAGCGAGGGAACGAGCAGCACCCGCCCGATCCTAAGAGCGCGCCCGTGTAACCGCGACGGCGATAGCCTCGGACCATGCGAGGTTGGTGGGCCGTCAGCTACGTCGTCTTGTGGCTGCTCGTCGTCGCCCTGACCGTCGTCGTCGTCGCCCTCGCCCGGCAGATCGGGACGCTGCACCTCCGGCTCGGCCCCCGTGGGGCGCTCGAGGTCGACGACGAGGGACCGCCTCTCGGCGAGTCTCCGCCGCCCGAGGACACCTCCGACGCACAGGGGCGGGCCGCGCGGATCGGGGGGCCGGGCGAGCCCCAGCTCCTGCTGTTCGTGTCGCCCGGCTGCCATCTCTGCGAGCAGGTCCTCCCGTCGCTCCCCGCGGTCGCGCGCAAGCACGAGCTCGCGCCGTACGTGCTCGCCGACGTCGACGCGGAGGAGACCGTCTCGCAGTACGAACGCAGGCGGCTCGGGGCGCGCATCGTCTCCGCCGTCGGGATCGGGCAGCGCTACCGGGTGCCGGGGACGCCGTACGCCGTCGTGCTCGACCGGCTCGGCGTCGTGCGCGCGAAGGGGACGGCCAACAACCTGGAGCAGCTCGAGGGCCTCGTGGAGACCGGCGCCCGCCGCACCGAGGAAGCCGAGCAACAGAGGCGCGCGAGCTGATGATCCAGAACGCGACGATCACGCTGGCGGAACGCACGAGCCGCCGCTCGTTCATCGGGAAGCTGGGCCGCGGCTTCGTCGCGCTCGCCGGGGGCTCGGTCGTCGCCTCGGCCCTCGCACCCGAGCGCGCCGAGGCGTACCACGTCTGCGGCCACACCTTCACGACGGGCTCGTGCCCGCATCCGTTCACCCCTGAGTCGCGCGTCGACCGTCACGGCTACCCGGTGCACCCGAAGTACGGATATCCCGTCGACGACAACGGCGACGTCTATACGTCGCGCGAGCAGACGCGCCGCAAGATGTGCCAGGAGGTCGTCCCGTCGAAGTACCCGCAGACCGTCGGCGCCGACTACGGCGGCGGATGGAGCCGGTGCTGCAAGGGGAGGGTCCGCCGGATCGCGGACTGCTGCTCGTACTCGCAGACGCGCATCAACGGCGACGCTAGCGTGACCGGCTACTGCTACCGCGGGACCAAGGTGTTCTGCATCGGCTACCGCGACACGAACGTGCGCTGCTGAGTTGCCCGGCTCCCTCACCGCCGTCCTGGCGGTTGCGTCGCTCGTAGCGGGGATCTCCACGCTGTTCTCCCCGTGAGGCCTCTCGATGGCCGAGACCATCACTCCCGTGGTCCACGGGGGAAGACGCAGGAGATATCTCGCCGCCTCGGCCTGGCACGTCGTCGGCGCGACGCTGTCGGCGGCTGCGCTCGGCGCCGTTCTCGGTGGTCTCGGCGCGCTCCTGCGGGCGCCGTGGGGACCCGCCACTCCCGCTGTCGTCGCGGTCGTCGCCGGCACCTACCTGCTGCGGGAGGCGTTCGCAGTCCCGATACCGCTCCCCGACCGCAAGCGTCAGGTGCCCGAATGGTGGCGCACTTTTTATTCCCCCGCCGTCGCCGCGCTCCTCTACGGGGCCGGACTCGGCGTCGGCTTCCTCACGTACCTCTCCTTCGGCACGTTCGCGGCCGTAGCGGCCGGTGCGCTCGCCTCGGGCGATCCGCTCCTCGGCGTCGCGCTGTGCGCGCCCTTCGGGATCGGCCGTGCCGTCGCGGTCGTCGCGGTCACTTGGCGCGCCGTCCCCGATTTGATCTTCCGCCTCGAGGAGGTCGCCCAGTCGCGCGCGCCGCGGCTCGCGAACGCCGCGGCCCTGACGGCCGGTCTCTTCGTCGCGGTCGGGGCCCTCGTCTAGCGCGGCCGCCGGACGACTCACTCCTTGCCCATGCTCCACACGATCAGCGCGCAGGTCGACGCGGACGAGAACGGAAAGACCCCGGGAAACGGCTCCGCCGCCTGGGCGGAAGCCTTTCCATGCCAGAACCCCGTCGCATGGCCTTGCTCCGAAGACCTCCTCAGCCTGAACGCGATCCCGAAGGTGCCGTCTTCGCTGCGCGGGCGCACGTGCAGGCGACGCAGATCGATTCGGTCGTTCAGCGCGTGGCGCGCGGAAAAGTAGGCGCCCAGGGTCGAACGGCTCTCCGCGTCACTGCCCACTCTCTCGTCTTGAACGAAGTACCAGCGAAACTCCGGCTCCTGAGCCCACATGCGCTCGAGGGCTTCCGAGTCGCCGCGGTTGTATGCACGCACGAAGTCGCGCACCAGGGCCTCGACCCGACGTCGCCCGCAGGCGTGAGACCGCATCTCCCGTCGCTCGACGTGGAAGCGCCACACGCCGTACTGATCCCCCAGATCGGGCGTTCCGCCGCAACCGTCCTCGTCCGTCCACGACGCCTCGAGTTGGAAGAAGACGTGCTCGGAGGCAGGCAAGGGGACCACCAGCTCCCACGACTCGGACCGCGGCCGCAGCACGAAGGGCCACGGGACGAGCGCACGCGGCTCCCCCCGCGCGTCTTCCTCCCAACCGGCCAGGAGCTCGAGCTCGACCGGCGACTCGGACTTGCGCAGTAGTAGGACCGCGGTGGATCCTGCGGCGCGCGACCTCAGGGGGGCCGGCCAGCCGAATCCGTCGGCAAACTCCGCCGTGCACCCGCCGTCGCGGGAGCCTCGAAGCCACGTCGACTCGACCAGGGCTCCCGACTGGAACCCGTCGGCGAGCTCCAGGGCTACCTTCGGGGCGCGATGGTCGTGGGCCGCCGCTGGAGGTGCCAGCGCGGTGACCGCCAGGACCGCAACCAGGACTCGTCTCATTGCATTTGGACTTCTCCGCCGGCCGGGCGGTTCCTCGGCGGCCCGGCGGCCGGCTTCGTGGGCGCCGAGATGCGCTTTTCGCAAGTTTTGGCTCGGTGAGCTACGCCACAGGTCGGTGAATCGCTCGCGGCCGACGGTGGAGGCATGGGTGTGCCCGACGACCGCTGCACAAGGCTCGCCGCTGAGCAGCACGGGTGCATCTCGCTGGACCAGGCGCTGCGGTGTGGTCTCTCCGCCGACGGTGTCTTCGGCAGAGCCCGCGCCGGGCGCTGGCGCCGGATCTTGCCGACCGTCTACGTGGTCAGCGGAGCCCCGGCTACGTGGGAGCAACGGCTCATGGCCGCAGTCCTCTGGGGAGGGAAAGGCACGACGATCGCCCGCACCTCGGCGGCGGTCCTGTGGAAGCTACCGGGCTTCGCCCCGGGGCCGAGTCGAGATCTACCACCCGAGGTCGAAGAAGACCCGCAGCGAGCTCATCGTGCACCGCGTCCGCCTCGACACCCCGGACGTCACACGGATCCGAGCCTTTCCGGTGACGACACCGGGACGAACACTTGTGGACGTCGCTCCGAAGCTGAGCGCGGAGTCTTTCGATGCGATCTTCCACCACTGCCTCCACTCGCGACTGACGACGTGGAATGCGCTGCAGGACCTCGCCGAGAGACATGGAGGGCCGGGATGCAGGGGGGCCGGGCGACTTCGGGAGGCCCTCCTCTCGTATGCCGGCGGGGGACGGGCGGCCGCGAGCCCGCTCGAGGGTGAGGCTCGCCCGGCGCCTCGTCAGATCCAACCTCCCGAAGCCCCTCCGCCAATACGAGGTGCGCGCCGGCGGGAGAAGTCGGTATCTCGACTTCGCATGGCCCGAGGCGCGGGTCGGCGTGAGGTCGACGGCTACCAGTGGCACTCGAGCCGCGGAGCGTGGGAGCGGGATCGGGCGAGGCTCCGGGAGTTGCGGCGGGCGGGGTGGACGGTCCTCCATGCGACCAAGGAAGACGTGGACGAGAACTTCGACCGCCTGCTGGAGGAGCTTCGCCCCTTCATTGGGCCGTGAGCCGCGCCAGCCGCAACTTTTTCGCCTGGCGCCCGGCCCCCAGTTGCACGAATCGGCCCCCGTGGCTATCTTTAGCACTCAGAGGACTTGAGTGCTAACCAGTCAGGTCACGATCCAGCCAGGGAGGTAGCAGATGCCGAAGATCCTGTCTTTCAACGAGGAGGCCCGGCGGGCGCTCGAGCGGGGCATGAACCAGCTCGCCGACGCCGTCAAGGTCACGCTCGGCCCGAAGGGCCGCAACGTCGTCCTCGAGAAGAAGTGGGGCGCCCCCACGATCACGAACGACGGTGTGTCGATCGCCAAGGAGATCGAGCTCGAGGACCCGCTCGAGAAGATCGGGGCCGAGCTCGTCAAGGAGGTGGCGAAGAAGACCGACGACGTCGCCGGTGACGGCACGACGACCGCCACCGTGCTCGCGCAGGCAATGGTCCGCGAGGGCCTCCGCAACGTAGCCGCCGGCGCGAACCCGATCGCGCTGAAGCGCGGCATCGAGCAGGCCGTCGAGTCGGCGGTGGAGAACATAAAGAACCAGGCTCGCGAGATCGAGGACAAGGACGAGATCGCGCACGTTGCCGCCATCTCCGCCGGTGACCCCGAGATCGGCCAGCAGATCGCCGAGGCGATGGACAAGGTCGGCAAGGACGGTGTCATCACCGTCGAGGAGTCCAACACCTTCGGTCTCGAGCTCGAGCTGGTCGAGGGGATGCGATTCGACAAGGGCTACATCTCGCCGTACTTCGTGACCGACGCGGAGCGGATGGAGGCGGTCATGGACGACCCCTACATCCTCATCGCGAACCAGAAGATCTCCGCGGTGAAGGACCTGCTCCCGGTCCTCGAGAAGGTCATGCAGGCCGGCAAGTCGCTGCTGATCGTCGCCGAGGACGTCGAGGGCGAGGCCCTCGCGACGCTCGTCGTCAACAAGATCCGCGGCACGTTCAAGGCCGCTGCGGTCAAGGCTCCGGGCTTCGGTGACCGCCGCAAGGCCATGCTGCAGGACATCGCGATCCTCACCGGCGGGCAGGTCGTCTCCGAGGAGATCGGCCTCAAGCTCGAGTCGGTCACGCTCGACATGCTCGGGACCGCGCGCAAGATCGTCGTCAACAAGGACGACACGACGATCGTCGAGGGCGGGGGCTCCGCCGACGAGATCACCGGCC
>JALZEG010000064.1 GCA_030862185.1 Actinomycetota bacterium | reverse complement strand
GGCGGGGACGCGCTCGCGCCGAGCGGCGGCAGCGCCGCCAGCAGTACGACCGCGACCAGGACCCTCAGAGCACGCATCGGGCGGGAGACTAGATGCATCCGCGGGATCAGCGGGACGGCTCCAGCGTGAGCAGGGTGACCTCGGGCGGGCAGTTGAAGCGCAGCGGCACGAACTTGCCCTGGCCGAGGCCGGGGCTGACGTGCAGCCATGCGGACCCCACGCGCGACGGGCCCCCCGCGAGCGCGCTGGGCAGGTCGCAGTTCGTCACGACCGCGCCGGCGAACGGGAGGCGGACCTGTCCCGCGTGCGTGTGTCCCGCTACGACGAGGTCGTATCCGTGGAGCGCGAACTCCGACACGACCTCGGGCGCGTGCATCAGCCCGACCGCGAGCGCGTCGCCGGGCGCGCGCCCCAGATGACGTGTGTCGTCGCGGTGGATGTAGGGGTCGTCGACGCCGCTGAGGCGTACCGGCCCGCCGGGCGTGTCGACGACCTCCGTCCGGTTCGTCAGCGCGGTCCACCCAGTGCGCGCGAGACCCCCCTCGAGCCGCGGCGTGTCGGCCGGCTTCGCCCGCACGACCTCCCTCTTGCCGGTGAAGTACTTGAAGAAGCCGGGATACGTCGAGTGGAAGTAGTCGTGGGAGCCGAGCACGTACCACTTCCCGTAACGTGCCTCGAGCCGCGCGAGGGCGTCCACGAGCGGGTCGATCCCCGACGGGTCCTCGATCAGGTCCCCCGTCGCCAGGACGAGGTCCGGCGTCCTGCCGAGCCTGTCAGGCAGGCCTTCGAGCCAGAGCGCCTTCGCACGGTCGCGGGCCTGCATGTGGACGTCGGAGACGTGCAGGACGGTCAGCTGGGGCGCCCCGGCACGCACGGGCAGCCGGTGCTCACCGACCCGCCAGGCCCGCGCCTCGGCGAGCGCGTAGGCCGCCCCGGCGGCGCCGAGGGCGGCTCCGGACGCGACGAATCGTCTCCACGTTGGCACGCTGATCTCCCCCGGCGGTTGCCTGGCGGTAGGCGAGTCACAGCGAGGATACTGGCGGGATGAAGCTGTCCCTCCGGTGGAAGATCTCCGCCGGCTTCGCGATCCTCCTCGGGCTCGTCGGGATCCTGGCCTGGGTGACCATCGCCCAGTTCACGTCCCTCAGGGCCGTGCAGAGGCAGGTCTTCAACGACGCGGTGCCCGGTTTGGTCGCGGTCGACGAGATAGTTCGTTCGTACACGGCCCAGCAGGCCTCGGTCGGGTTCTTCCTCGCCGCCGAGCCCGGCGCTCTCGAGCAGTACCGCAGCGAGGTCGGCAACACCGAGACGTGGGAGGAACGCGCCGAGGATCTGTTCACGGACCGCGCCGAGAAGGTCCTCCTCGACGGGCTGACGGAAGCGGGGGACGAGTTCCAGGCCGTGGTCGAGCGCGTCGTGGTGCTCGCCTCCGACGGCAAGCGCTCGCAGGCGATCCGGGTGCTGCGGGAAGAGGGCACTCCGGCAATCGGCCAGATCGAGACCCTCGGCCGCCAGCTCGCGATCGAGCAGGACCGCGTCGTCGCCGTGACCGAGAGCGAGGTCGACCAGCGCTCGAACCAGACGATCGTGATCCTCGTCGCGGTGACGATCGGCGCCCTCCTCGCCGGCGTCGCGCTCGCGATCGCGCTCCCCCGCCGGCTGTCGGCGAACCTCGCGCAGCTCGTCGCCGCGGCCCGCGCGATCGAGGTCGGCAACCTCGACCAGCAGCTCGACATCCGGTCGGGCGACGAGGTCGAGGAGCTCGCGCAGCGTTTCGTCCAGATGCAGTCGGGGCTCGCCCGGCTCCAGCAGCTCGCCCTCCAAGACCGCGAGCTCGAGATCGCGGCCGCGATCCAGCAGCGGCTGCTGCAGCGCAGGCTGCCGGAGATCGAGGGCGTCCGGGTGGTCCCCCTCCAGCGTCAGGCCAACCGCGTCGGCGGCGACTGGTACGACGTCGACGCGGGCGGCCGGTGGCTCACAGTCGCGATCGGGGACGCGTCCGGAAAGGGCATCGCCGCGGCCCTCATGGCGACCGTGATGCTGTCGTCGCTGCGGGCGGAGCGCAGCCGCGGCGCCGGCCCGAAGCGCGTGATCGAGCAGGCGAACCTCGCCCTGCTCGAGGCCACCGACGCCGGCGCGTTCACCACGTGCGTCTACGCGACCGTCGACACCGTCACGGGTGAGGTCCGCTGGCTGAACATGGGCCACCCCGCCCCGTTCCTGCTGCACGTGCCCGATCCGGCGCGCGACGGAGACCCTCCCGGTTACTTCGTCGAGGGGCCGCGCAACCGTGCCATGGGGTGGGACGAGAACCCCGGCCTGAACCAGAGCTCGGTCACGCTGGCGCCCGGCGACCGCCTGATCCTGTTCACCGACGGGTTCATCGAGGCGAAGTCCCTCGAGGGCGAGGTCTTCGGCGACCACCGCCTCGAGACGTCGCTCCTGGAGCTGGCCTCCCTGCCCTCGGATGCCCTGGCGGAGCAGGTCGTCGAAGACGTGGAGCGGTTCGCAGCCGGTAAGCTCGACGACGACCTAACGATGCTGGTGATCGAGTTCGAGGGGGCACCTGCCCCGGCACCGGACGCGGCGGAAGTGCCGGCCGCCGGCGAGCTCGACGACGTGCCGCCGGCGACCCGTCTGGGGGCCGCGGCAGAGCCGGAGTAGACCGTCAGGAGAGAGATGTCACAGCAGAAGATCGAGATCGACGTCAGGAGCCAGGGCGACTACCAGGTGCTGCGGCCCGAGGGCGACCTCGACGTCTACACCGTGGGATCGCTGAGGGACGCGATCGGCGCCATGATCGACGACGCCACGCCGCACGTGGTAGTGGACCTCGACGGCGTCCCGTTCATGGACTCCTCCGGCCTCGGCGCGCTCATGGGCGGCGTCCGCAGGCTGCGCGAGGCCGGCGGCGACCTCGCGATCGCGTGCACGCGTGAGCAGCACCTCAAGCTGTTCACGATCACCGGGTTCGGCGAGGGTGTGTCGATCGCGCCGACGGTGGAAGAAGCCGCCACGGGGTTCCGCAGCTAGCCCTTCTTCTTCGTCTCCTCCTCGTCGCGGGCCCGCGCGCGCCGGATGGTCGCCACGACGAGCATCGCGAACACCGCGATGAGCGCCGAAGTCACCGAGACTAGGACGAGCTGCGCAGACGTCATGGGAGGCTTCAATCGTAGTGGAATTCGAGAACGCCCTTCGAGACGTCGCCCTCACGCTCGTGCGTTTCGCCGGCTTCGCCGCCAACGCGCTGGTGCTCGGGACCGTGGGAGTGCTCGCGCTCGTCCTCCGGCCCACGTTCGCGTCGCTGGATGCGGACGCGTGGAAGGCCGGCCGTGCGCGTCTCGCCGAGAGGCTCGAGGGCCTCGTCCACAGCGCGCTCGTCGCCGCCGGTGCCGCCGCGGCCCTCGCGCTCGTGCTCCAGACGGTGCTCACGTCGGAGCTCACCGACGGCGAGATCGACTCCGACTCGTTCCTGGCCGTCCTCGAGACGAGCTTCGGGCCGTGGTACGCGGCGCGTCTCCCGATCGTCGCGGGACTGCTGGTGCTGCTGACGGGGAAGGTGCGGCAGTGGTCGCTCGCGCAGCGCGGCACCGACTCGTCGGTCGCCGGTCCCGCGTGGTGGTGGGCGTGGGGCGCGCTGGGGGTCGCGCTGCTCGCGACGAGCTCGTTCTCCGGGCACGCGGCGGTCGCGACGCCGCGGGTGGTGTCGCTCGGGGCGGACGTCTCGCACCTCGTCGCGGGGGCCGTGTGGTTCGCCGGCATCGTGCTGCTGTCGGTGGCGCTTCCCGACGCATGGGTCGGCGAGGACGACCGGATGCGGCTACAGGTCCTGGCCCCCACGGTGCATCGCTTCTCTCGCGTCGCGCTGGTGGCGATCGGGATCGTCCTGCTGACCGGCGTGATCGGGTCGATCCTCCACGTCGCGCACCCGGCCGACCTGATCGAGACCCCTTACGGGACGACGCTGGCCGTGAAGATCGCGTTCTTCGGCTTGATCCTCGCCCTCGGCGGCTTCAACCACTTCGTCGTCCGCAGGCGTTTCGAGACGGCGCTCGAGCGGTCGGAGACCGGGGGGGCCGCGGCGGCGACGTTCCGCAAGGCGATAGCCGCGGAGCTCGTGATCGGCCTCGTGCTGATGGGTTTGACGGGCTGGCTGACCGGCCAGGCGAGGACGCGCCAGGAGGTAGTGGAGCCGTCGCGGGTGACGGCCGGGCCGCGTTAGCACGTGGGTCCCCGTGGGCATGCGGTGCATGCGGTGCAGGTTGCACCACGTGCACCAGTTGCGCCGCCGGGTCTGCGCGGAACGGGCTAGGCGGGCGTTCCCGTCATCCGGAGCAGCCAGCCGCCCAGCACGCCGACCGCCAGCGCCAGGCCCAGGCCCACCAGGACCGCCTCCGGCGACGCGCTCACCGGCAGGCCGTCTCCGCCCGACGCCAGCGGCGGGTTGTCTCCTCCGGTCGCAGGGGGCTTGCGCGGTCCGTGCTTTCCGTGGTCGCCGTGGCCGCCGGCACCATCGGGGACGCCCATCGTGTGACCGCCGTGGTCGCCCGAGGACATGCCGGACATGCCGCTGTGGCCCATCCCGGCGTGACCCGGTCCGCCGTCGCCGTGGTCGCCGTGGTCGCCGTCCCGGTCGCGGTCGTGGTCGTCGTGGTCCTTCTTCTTCGGGTCGTGGTGGTCGTGCTTCTTCGACCCCTTGCACGGCGTGCCGTGGTGGACCATGAACTCGAACTCGCCGCCGCTGCTGCCGGTCACGGCGCCGCCGGCGACGCCGACGGCCTTGTACACGACCCGGTACCAGCCAGACGGCGTCTTGCCGATCCCGACGGTCATGTCCTTGAGCTGGACCTCGGCGGGGCCGGAGTCGATCTCGTTGCCGCACTCGTCGAGCACGTTCATCGACGACGAGGGGTCGAGGGGCTCCGAGAAGGTGACGCGCACCTCGGACGGCGGGTGGTCCATCATGGCGCCCCGCTCCGGGTCGCTCGACTCGTACGTGGGCGCGAGGAGCCGGGCGGCGGAGGCTCCGGCAAGAGGCCCGGCGGCCCAGGCGCCGAGAGCGAGCAAGACGAGTGCGGATCTCAGGTAGCGCATCTGCTCAGGAGTACTCCGGGGCCTGTAGGGGGGTAACTACAGCCTAGGTTCTCCCCGGCTATACCCCTTCCTGCGACCCGTGAAGACGGCGCAGGGACGTGGCCCGGAATGACTACGGGGGCACGGCCCGCGAGGGGACCCTCAAAAGGGTCAGAACGGGCTATCGGAATCGGCAGCTTCGCGACCTATCTTGAGCGCCTGCCCGAAAAAAAGTCGAAAAAAAGCAGTCGGAGGTCGCAGCATGTCGAGCACTCGTGTGATGGAGCAGGACTGGCGAGCCCTTGGTTCGTGCTCGAAGACCGATCCCGACCTCTGGTTCGCAGTCGGCGCGATGGAGCACAAGCAGGCGAAGCGGATCTGCCGTGAGTGCCCCGTGAAGGCGAAGTGTCTCGCGTACGCGATGGACGAGCCGGTCGACCACGGGATCTGGGGGGGCCTGACCGAGCGTGAGCGCCGCCGGTTCCGCCGCCAGGCGGGCGCGAAGGACTGGCGGATCCTGCTCCAGGCGACCAGCTAGGAGAGCAGCGTCAGCTCGAGGAGCACGCACTCGTCGCGCCAGCGGCGAGCGGTGTCCTCGGGGAGGCCGGGGATGTTCAGACGCTTCTCGGCGACCTTCTCGGCGACCTCGTCCCACTCCGGCCCGTGCGGGATCACGCGGACCCGCGCCGGCACGTCGCCGATCCGGGCGTTCTTGCCCTTCCACCGGAAGATCACGTCGCACTCGCGCAGCCGCTCGGCCCCCGGGATCGTCTGCTGGCGCTCGCCCGAGATCACGTAGATCTTCTGCGCCTTGTTGTCGTAGAGGAACCAGACGGGCATCGTCTGGTCGGCGCCGTCGTCACCGCGCCAGCGGAGCCAGACGATCGTCGACTTCTTCAGCGACTCCTGCACACCCGGACCGACCGACCCCGCCTCGACCGCGGTCTCGGCCTCGGCCCACCCCAGCGCGTCCGCCACGGTGTACTGCACGTCGTCCCACGTCTTGTCGGTGGGAACCAGCGTGTACCACGCGCTCTTGTCGAAGAACGCCCGTACGGCCTCCTCGGGCGTCGCGAAGTCGGCGTAGTGGACGAGCTGGATCTCGCCGTCGGGACGCTCCGCGAAGAAGAAGACCCAGTTCCGGTGGTCGGGCGTCAGGTACGCCTCGCCCCAGTGGACCGACGGCTCCGCGACCTCGAGGTGGAGGCCGATGCACTCGCCCGGGACCGACGCCTCGAACGCGGTCCAGTACGCCTGCACGACCCGCCTCACACCCTGCTCGAGCTCGATGCGCAGCGTGGCTCCGCCGCCCGTTCCCTTCTTCAGCCCGCGGCCCGCCACCGCGCGCGCGACGGCCCCCTTCGTGGAGGCGAGACGGTCGCGGGTCTCCTCGACGGTGGCCATCTACGAGAAGGGTGAGCCTTCCCAGGCGGACCGGAGCATGAAGAACGCCGCCGGCGCGAACACGGCCGCGCAGAGGACGAGCTCGGCATACGCGATCGGCCGCTGGTAGAGCGCGAGCTGGGGCCAGAAGTCGAACAGGATGATGCGCAGCCCGTTGAAGGCGTGGTAGACGACCGCGGCGACGAGCCCGACCTCGAACGGCTTGAACCACCACTGCTGGTAGAGGCTGATCGTCTCGTCGTAGAGCTCGGGGCCGAAGCCGACCGCGAACGTGTCGACGATGTGCCCGACCAGGAACGCGAACACGAAGACCCCGGTGATGCGGTGCGCGGCCCACGACCACTGGCCGACGCCGCCGCGGTAAGCGGGGCCGAGCTCCTGCGACCGGAGCCGGAACAGGCCGGCCAGCACCACGACGGCGAACAACGTCGACCCCGCGGTGAGGACGAAGACGAACCCCTCGATGAGCTTCGCGGCCAGCACGGGCCGATCCTACTTCGCCCCGCCCGCCCTCAGGCGAACAGCTGCTCGGAGATCGCAAGCAGGCCGGAGAAGTCCACGGCCTCCTGCTCCAGGTACGGGACTCGCACCCACTTGTGGCGCGGCACCCGGCGCGCGAGGTCGGCGAGGTTCTGCTCCTCGAGGTGGACCACGCGCATGAACGCCTCCTCGTTCTCGAGCAGCTTGGCGAGCAGGCGCGCGTCCTCGTCTCCCGACTCGAGCTTGTGGAGCTGGCGGGCCTTCACGTCGATCCCGTCGCCGATCTTCGGGTGCACCCGGTTCACGACGAGTGCGCCGAACGGGAGCCCGGAGTCGTTCAGGCGCTCGGCGAAGAACGTCGCCTCCGTGACCGAGTCCTCCGAGGGCGACGTCACGACGACGAACGACGTCGCGTCGGACTGGAGCAGCTCGGCGACCTCGCGGGCCCGCTCCTTGAACCCGTCGTACATGCCCTCGAGGTTGGCGAAGAACTCGGCGGTGTCCTCGAGGACCTCGGTCCCGACGATCCTCTTGACGATCCGGAGGAACGTCGTCGCGGCGACGTTCGCGACGCGCATGATCCCGCCCCCGGCCTTCATGTACGGCAGCAGGAACCACCGCAGCACGCGGCTGTCGAAGAACTCGTTCATGCGCTGCGGCGCGTCGAGGAAGTCCAGCGCATTGCGCGTCGGCGGCGTGTCGATCACGACGACGTCGAAGCCGCCCTCGGCGTGCAGCTCGTAGAGCTTCTCCATCGCCATGTACTCCTGCGTTCCCGACAGCGTGGACGAGATGTTCCGGTAGAAGCGGTTGGCGATGATGCGCTCCGCCTGCTCCCGCGTCGGCGCGTAGCGGTGCACGACGCGGTCGAACGTCGTCTTCGTGTCGAGCATCAGCGCGTAGAGCTCGCCCTTCGGCTTCACGCCGACGGCCGAGAACTTGCGCGTGCTCACCTTTGTCGGCTCGTTCGAGAGCTCCTGGAGACCGAGCGACGACGCCAGCCGGCGCGCCGGGTCGATCGTCAGCACCGCCGTCCTCTTGCCGGCCATCGCTCCCTGGAGCGCGATCGCGGCGGCCGTCGTCGTCTTGCCGACCCCCCCGGAGCCCGCGCAGACCACGACCTCCTTCTCGTCGAGGATCCCCGCGATCGGGTTCACGCGGCGCCCTCTATGACGTCGGCCAGGTTCTCGATGTCGGGCAGCGCGAGCCCCGCAGAGAACAGGAACGGGAGCTCTACGACGGGCTGCTCGACGCCGCGCCGCAGCTTCTTGAGGTGGACCGCCTGGATCGCCTGCCGCGCGGTGAGGAAGCGCGCGTAGCCGATCAGCGCTCCGACGTCCTCCGAGTCGAGCGTGACCCCGGCGGCCGCGGCGATCTTCTTGAGGGCTCCCATCGGTTTCGCCGCGCCGATGTCGGCCAGCGCCTGCTTCTCGCTCGCGTCGAAGAGCTCGTGGTACACCGCGTTCGCGAACACGGAGCCGTAGTTGATGCCGACCCGGTCGGCCAGCGCCTCCGCGGTCTCGAGGGTCTCCGACACCGGCATCTCCTCGGGGAGCGTCACGAGGTGGGCGCGCGTGCGCTTCGGATCGCGCAGCATCTCTACGAGCCAGTCCGACTGGCGCTTCACCGGACCGATCCGGACCGCGTCGGCGAGCCCCATCGGCGCGGAGAGGAACGTCAGCATGTGCCCGGCGGCCGGCGCGTCGACCACGATCGTGTCGAAGTCGTGCCGCCCGCGGTTCTGCTCGAGGTACCAGATCTTCCCCAGCATCAGGATGTCCTTCAGGCCGGGGGCCGCCGCGGTGATGTAGTCGACGAAGTGCGAGCTCGTGAAGACCTTGCTTATGCGCTTCATGTGGTACTGGACGGCGAGGTACTCGGCGAGCGCGGCCTCGGGGACGATGTTCATCCCGAAGACGCCGGGGGAGAGCTGGCGGGGCTCGTAGCCCAGGGCGGCGCCGCCGAACAGGCGCGGAAGCGTCCCCTTGCGATCGACCTCGGCGATGCACACGCGGCGGCCGTGCCGCGCGGCGACGATCGCGAGCGCCGCGGCGACGGTCGTCTTCCCGACGCCGCCCTTGCCGGACACGATCAGGATGCGCGGCTCGAGGAACTCCTCTATCGACACCCGAGGATTGTGGCCCATCGCGCGGCAGGAACACGCGTTCGCCATGAGGGCCGGGCGGCCGCCGGGAAGCACAGCGGCCGAATCCCTGCGACCATTGGGACATGCCTCGCATTGCAGGCGCAAGGGTCGTGCTCGCCTTTGCCGCCGTCGTCCTCGGGCTCGCGGCCTTCGCGGGCCCGGCCCTCGCGCAGTCCGAGACGGCCTACCTCGACGTCGTCCCGGTCGAGGGCGTCATCGACCAGCCCACCGCCGAATACCTGATCGACCGCATCGCCGCCGCGGAGGACGACGCGGTCGCGGTCGTCGTCCAGCTCGACACGCCCGGCGGGCTCGACATCGCGATGCGCGATGTCATCGGCCGCATCATGCAGTCGGAGATCCCCGTCGTCGTGTGGATCGCTCCGCAGGGGGCCCGCGCCGCCTCCGCCGGCACGTTCATCGCTTACGCAGGACACCTCACCTACATGGCCGCGGCGACCGAGCTGGGGGCCGCGACCCCCGTGAACCTGTCGGGTGAGTCGCTCCCTCCCGCGGTCGAGGAGAAGGCGATCAACGACGCGGTCGCGTTCATCACCGAGCTCGCGCGCGAACGGGGCCGCGACGTGGAGTTCGCGGAGGCCGCCGTGCGCGACGCCGCCGCGATCGGAGCGACCGAGGCCGTGGAGCGCGGCGTCGTCGACGGGCAGGCGTCGTCGTTGAGCGAGCTCCTCCAGGCGATCGACGGCGCCGACGTCGAGCTGGCGAGCGGCGCGACCACCACGGTCGACACGTGGGACGAGGCGGCCTCGAAGCTGAACGTCACCGTGCGGTTCCAGGAGATGGGGCTGCTGCAGCGTCTCCAGCACGCGCTCACGAGCCCCGAGATCGCGTTCCTGCTCCTGCTCGCCGGCGCGTTCGGGATCATCTTCGAGCTCTACAACCCCGGCATCGGCCTCGCCGGCATCCTCGGCGCGGCCGCGCTGTTCATGGGGTTCTACGGGTTGAGCGTCCTTCCGACGAACTGGCTCGGCGTCTTCCTCATCGTCCTTGCCGTCGTCCTGTTGCTCGTCGACCTGCACGCGGGGGGCCTCGGCGCGTGGACGGCGGCGGGTCTCGTCCTCCTCGTCCTCGGCGGCCTCATGATGTTCTCCGGCGCGGAGCCGCCGCTGAGGCTGAGCCCGTGGGCGATCGTCGCCGCGGTCGCGTTCACAATGCTGTTCTTCGTGTCGGTGATGACCGCCGCGTTGCGCGTGCGCTTGCGGCGGCCGATCACGGGCGAGGAGGCCCTCGTCGGCGCGATCGGCGAGGCGAAGACCGACATCGCGCCCGAAGGCACGGTCGTGACGAAGGGCACGCTGTGGCGGGCGCGGACGATGGAGACGGGGATCGCAGCGGGGTCGAAGGTGCAGGTGAAGGCGACGGAAGGTCTCGTCCTCCTCGTGGAACCGCTCCACGACGAACCGGAGGCCGCGGGCATTGCGTCGGGGCGGGTCGAGAGCGAGGAGGGTTAGATGACTCTGGGTGTCCTGGGTGTCGTAGCGCTGGTGGTGCTGATCATCGCCGCGGCGTCGATCCGCGTGGTGCAGGAGTACGAGCGCGGGGTGATCTTCCGTCTCGGCCGCGTCGTCGAGGGAGCGAAGGGCCCGGGGCTCTTCTTCATCATCCCCATCATCGACAAGATGGTGAAGGTCAACCTCCAGATCGTCACGCTCGACGTGCCCCCGCAGGACGTCATCACGAAGGACAACGTCACGGTCCGCGTGAACGCCGTCTGCTACTTCCAGGTCTACCAGCCGGTGAAGGCGATCGTGGAGGTGCAGAACTACCTCTACGCGACGTCGCAGATCGCGCAGACGACGTTGCGCGCGGTCCTCTCGAAGGTGGACCTCGACACGATCCTCGGCGAGAGGGACCGGCTCAACAGCGACCTCCAGCGGATCATCGACGACCTGACGGATCCCTGGGGTGTCAAGGTGAACCTCGTCGAGATCAAGGACGTCGACCTCCCCGTCGAGATGCAGCGCGCGATGGCCCGGCAAGCCGAGGCCGAGCGAGGCCGGCGCGCGAAGATCATCGACGCCGAGGGCGAGTTCCAGGCCTCGGAGAAGCTCGCGCAGGCCGCCGAGGTGATCGCCCGTCACCCGATCGCCTACCAGCTTCGTTACCTCCAGACGGTGACCGACGTGTCGGCCGAGAAGAACTCGACGCTGGTCATACCGATCCCGATCGAGCTGCTGGGACCCTTCAAGGCCGCGTTCGGCAAGGACATGTCGGTGTTCGACCCGGCGGCCGCGGCCCCCAGGTCCACTCCGGGCTAGGACACGCCTAGGCGCGGCACGCGCCGCAGACGCCGTAGAGCTCCGCGGTGTGCTCCACGTCGGTGAAGCCGTGGAGCTCCGCGGTCGTCTCGGCCCATCGCTCGACCGCGTCGCTCCCGACCTCGACGGACGCTCCGCAGGACCGGCACACGAGGTGGTGGTGGTGCTCGTCGGTCGCGCAGCGGCGGTAGATCGCCTCGCCCCCGGCCGTCCGCAGCACGTCGATCTCCCCGGCCCCCGCCATGCCCTGCAAGGTGCGGTACACGGTCGTGAGGCCGATGCTCTCGCCCGCCGCCTTCAGCTCGTCGTGCAACTCCTGGGCCGTGCGGAAGGCGCCGGCGCGGTCGAGGGCCGTGCGCACCGCGGCCCGCTGGCGCGTCGCGCGCATCACTCGAGCGGGAGCAGGGCGGCCATCACGCCCAGTCCGAGGAGCAGCGCGCAGATCTGGAGGAGTGACTTGCGCGGCTCGGGCTCCTTGTGGAGCTCGGGCAGCAGGTCGGTGCTCGCGATGTAGATGAAGGCGCCCGCAGCGACCGGGAGCAACAGCTCGCTGGACAGCGCGTCGCCCGACAGCAGCGCGATGAGCGCGCCGGCGACTGCGGTCGATCCGGTCAGGAGGTTCAGGCGCAAGGCCCTCTTCGGCTCGACCCCCGAGTGCACGAGGATCCCGAAGTCGCCGAGCTCCTGCGGGATCTCGTGCAGCACGACCGCGATCGTGGTCGCGAGCCCTACCGTCGGCGAGACGAGGTAGCTCGCGCCGATCAGCGAGCCGTCGAGGAGGTTGTGCAGCGCGTCCCCGACGAGGTTCGACATCGCGACCGGGTGGATGACGTCCTCGTGCGGATAGTGCGCGTGGTGCCAGTGGAGGACCTTCTCGAGGGCGAAGAAGATGATCAGCCCGGCGACGAGCGCCAGCGACGCGGAGAACTCGAGCCCTCCCCCCTCCGACAGCTCCGGGATGATGTGGAAGAAGGCGTCGCCGAGCAGCGCCCCCGCGGCGAACGGGACCAGGAAGACCAGCGCCCTCTGGAGGATCTCGGCCCGGAGCTGCAGCCCCACGGCGCCGACGAGCGACATCGCGGTCACGATCGCGACCGAGCCGAGTGCTTGCACCCACACCATGGCGGGCACGCTAGGCTAGATGAAAACGATTGTCAAAAGCGGTAGGAGGCGCGCCGAAGGAGCGCAGCGGTGCAAGAGGGGTCGAGCCGGGGAGCTAGCGCTCGACGTGGAAGGCGTGGCCGAGCGTGACCTCGCCGGTCTCGTAGATCGTGATGCAGTTCGTGTCGGCGAGCAGCTTCTGGGCGTAGACCCGCGCCGCCACCGGCCCCGCGGGCATGTACTTCGGGAGCTTGAGGGCGAGGTTCACCTTGCCCTTGTCGTTCGTGATCTTGTAGTCGATCAGCAGGACGTCGTCGGCGAAGGCGACGATGACGACCGGGACCTCGGCCGCGGGCTCGACGTAGGGCCGCGGCATCGGGATGCCCTGGCCGAGCGGGTCCTCCTCGGCCGGCCGGGTGACCGTCGTCGGGAACGGCACCTTGTCGCCGGGGCTGTACGGGTTCTTCTGGGGCAGCTTGACGTCCAGCTTGAACGTCTTCAGGTAGATGAACTCGAGGTTCGTCGAGGCACACGCCACCTTGCCCTCGGCCGCCGGAGCCAGAGCCAGCATGCCGGCCAGGAGGGTGAACGCCGTCAGGATTCCCGTCAGTCGCCTCATCGCTATCCCTTATCTACCCATTTTCTCGAGCTTGCGGCAAGTGGTGCCCCGCCTGATCAGGAAGTTCGTCGTCTCCGCCCCCTGTCCTGCATGCCCGGGGAGGCGCTCGAGGCCAAAACGGCCGCCTTCGAGCCTGCTCCGGCCGGGGCTAGTGGCCGCCGTGACCGGCGAGGTCAAAGAGATCCATCGGGTTCTTCGGCGCGTTCACGACCGGGAGGACGAGACGGGTCTGCGACTTCTCCCAGTCGACCCGGAAGAACGCGCACTGCGCCTGAGGGGTGGGGTCGTTCGGGTTGACCGAGCCGGGATCGACGCTGTCGCATCCCGCCGGTGCTTTCGGCACGTGCCACTCCAGGATCTCGTTCGCTATCTGGAGCCCGATGATGTGGCCCTTGCGGAACACGTAGTCCTGCGGCTTCATCACGATCGTCGACCCGAAGGACTTGCCCGGCGTGACCTCGACCTCCTTGTGCAGGCCCTTGCGGTAGCGGCTGTCCAGGAAGCCGCGCGTGACGCCCACGACCGGCTCGGTGCACTGGTTGGAGTCGTTCTGCACCTGCTCGGGGTCGCAGTAAGTCGTGTGCTGGTTCCCGACCAAGAGGTGGGCGGACGGGTCGACGTCGACCAGCACCGGCGTGATCGTGATCCACTTGCGGTAGACCGTGGACCACAGCTCGACCTTGGGCGATCCGAAGATCCGGACGTCCTTCTTGAGCGCTGGAGACTCGAACCACCACCAGTCGTGGTGGCTGCGAGCGTGGTGGTTCATGTGGGCCTCGGTGTTGATCCCCGCCGAAGGGAACTCGGCCACGCCGGGCGTCACACCCGGGAAGAAGACGGGATCGCTCGGGAGCAGCTTCCAGTCGTAGGCGCTGTCGATGAACGCCTGCTGGGCGATCAGCTCGACGTTGCGGGTCCTGGGCATGCCCTTCTTGAAGCCGAGGCCGCCCTCGTAGTCGGAGGTCTGGCTGACCACGCTCGGCAGCCTGTCGATGCCGTTGTCGACGCCCTTGAGGTAGTGGTCCATCCACATCTCGACGTGCTTGGCGTAGTCGCCGCCGGGGGTGCCGTGATTCTCCCAGCGCGTCCCCATGTAGAGGACCTTCTTGGGCGAGTTCTCGAGCGCCCGGAACAGGTTCCACGCCTCTTCCTGCTTGACGTTCCAGTCGCCCCAGTTGTGGCTCACCAGCACCGGGATGT